>NZ_AVAF01000163.1 GCF_000445185.1 Thermoanaerobacter sp. A7A | reverse complement strand
CCCTATAATATTATTATCCATTATATCAAAAATTATATAATATTCATAAATCAAGATTATACTATAGAAATTAAGAATAATAGGAGGAAATATGTATACACGTCGCAAAATTAAAACTTTACCAATCAAATATGTTAAATATGATGAATTTGGAAATCCATTATATATTGGGTTATTCAACACCAGGAAAAAATTTAAATGAAAAAGGTTGGGTTATTAAAAAGATCTTCTATGATGATCAAGGAAGATTTATAACTGAAGCTTATGCTGAAAATATTACTATTCCTATTTTGATTTTTGATAAAAGAGAAGAGTATTATTATCATTATCCATCTGAAGATTTATCTATTGTCATTGGTAACACAGCTCTTGTGACAGGTGGTTTTAATAGTATTTCAGGTACTGTTCGTCATTTGGCTTCAGTTGAGAAAATAAATATATCTGCTCTTGGAAATGCTTTTATGATGCCTGATTTAATTCAATCCATCGATATTCATGCATCGACTTCTAATGGATTACATGATAAAGGTGTTATTGGTTGTGGTTATTTTAATTTAAACACATTATTTACTTTTTCTATAGATAATTATTCATCTTCTTATATTTTTGGAACCTTATCTGTGAGTGGTTATGGCAAAACCGCCGTTTCTAATGGTACTAATGATAGAGCAGTTTTTAGTGGTGGAAGAAACAGCTCTTCTTATTATAGTAATTTAGAGTATTTTAATATAGTATCTTTTTCTGGAGCTAATAACTTCGGAAATATGACTGAACCAAAATCTGGATTAAATGGAACTTCTAATGGAACTAATGAAAGAGGAATATTTACTGGTGGATATCGTGGTTCAGGATTTTCTGATAAAATAGAATATATAACTATATCGACTCCTGGTAATGCTTTAGATTTCGGAAATTTATCAATGAATAGGGTTTATCATTCTTGTACATCAAATGATCGTAATGATAGAGCACTTATAATTGGAGGATATTCATATACAGGAAGTGCGACTATATATTTGAATACGATAGAATATCTAACTATTTCTACTTTAAGTAATAGTCAAGATTTTGGAGATTTACCATTAGAGATATTTGGTCATACATCTACATCTAATGGTATAGGAAATAGAGCTATTCACTGTGGTGGAAATAATAATAATGTACAAATAAACACTATTTATTATAATAATATAGTTTCTTTAGGAAATAGTTTAGAATTTGGTTTTTTAAATGAACCAAAACTTTATTTATCAGCAGTATCTAATGGTCAACATTAAAATATAAAATTTAAAAGGGGATACCTCTAAATTAATGAGGTATTCCCTTATATTTTTTTATTTTTGATATTGGTAAAAAATAGAATAGTGATAAAATTTTGAACAGACATTTAATGATACATTTGAGAAATTAACTTTAAAAACTTAAAGGAGCGTTAGTATGACTAGAAATGTCAAAATCGATCTTCAAAAAATACCACAAGTACAAACTTGTTCTTTTCAGCCTAAACTTTCTAAAATAGAAAAAAGAGATGGAAGATTTGAAGATTTCGATTTTCAAAAGATTTCTAATGCTATTTGGAAAGCGATAGAAAGTAACCCAGATGCTATTGAAGGAATCGATCCTCAAAAAGCATTACAAGTTATAACTGCTTTTGTTCAGATCAACTTAAATGATATCGAATCTGAAACTATTCATATTGAAAAAATTCAAGATATTGTAATTGAATCTATTAAACAAGCTAATTTTCCAGTTTTAGCTTATGTATATAAGAATTATAGGAAGTCTAAAGAAAAAGAACGAAATATCTTTAAAGAAAGAACTATTAAGTTAATAGATGGATATATTAATAAAAACACCTGGAAAGTTAGAGAAAACTCTAATACTTCATTTTCAATGCAAGGACTTAACCACTATGTTTATAGTGAATTGAGTAAAACATATTGGTTTGAAAGAGTATATAATAAAAAAGCTAAACAGTATCATGAAAATGGTGATATCCATGTACATGATCTATGTAGTTTAAGTACATATTGTTGTGGATGGGATTTAAAACAACTTTTAACTGAAGGTTTTGGTGGTTGTCCTAATAAAACAGAATGTGAACCACCCGCACATTTTGATTCAGCTATAGGTCAAGTATATAACTTCTTATATACTTTATCTGGTGAAGCAGCTGGAGCTATGGCGTTTTCTAATGTTGATGTTTTATTAGCTCCTTATATAAGGAAAGATAAGCTTTCTCGTAGTGAAGTTAAGCAGTCTATCCAAAACATGATATATAACCTTAATAATCCTACTAGAGTTGGTTTTCAGTGTTTAAGTGAAGATACTGAAATACTAACACCAACTGGATGGAAGTCTTTTAATGATATAAGTGTTGGTTCTACCATATATACTTTTAATACTAAAACGAAAATATTCGAACAACTTGGCGTTAAGGCCATGTTCGTTAAAGAATATAGTGGATTAATGTATCATTTTGTATCTGAACACTGTGATCAGTTTGTTACTCCAGAACATAGAGTAGTTGTTAAAAATGCGAATAACGAGTATGAGTTCAAGAAAGCTGATTATTTATTCCAAAAACAAGAAGATTTTGAAATTCCATTTACATATTTAGATAACAATGATCCTAATAAGATAAATGAAGTTGTTGATAGTGAATCTATTTCTGAATTAGGATTAGTATTAGATTATGATGGTATAGTTTGGTGTCCTACTACTGATAATGGAACTGTTATAGCTCGAAGAAATGGAAAGATATTTATAACTGGAAATTCGCCTTTCACTAACTTTACTTTAGATTTAGAATGTCCTGAACACATGAAAAATGAAGAAGTTTATATAGCTGGAAAACCTACTGGAACTACTTATGGTGAGTATCAAGAAGAGATAGACTTATTTAATGAAACGTTCTGTGAAGTTATGATGGAAGGTGATAAGAAAAAGAAGATATTTACATTTCCTATTCCAACTTATTGTATAGATGAAAATTTTGATTGGGATAATCCTAATCTTAAAAATCTTTGGATGATGACGGCAAAATATGGCATTCCTTATTTTGCTAATTATATTAATAGTGATATGTCTAAAGAAGATGCTCGATCTATGTGTTGTCGTTTGCGATTAGATTTATCTGAACTTAATAAAAGAGGTGGTGGATTATTTGGAGCTTCTTCTTTAACTGGTTCTATTGGAGTTGTGACTATTAACTTACCAAGATTAGGACATTTAGCTAAAGATAAAGATGACTTTAAAGAGCTATTATTAGATCGATTAGAGTGTGCAAAACAAACTTTAATCGAAAAAACTAATTTTGTAGAAAAGATGACTGAATATGGATTATATCCATATACTAAACATTATTTACGTCATATTAAAGAAAGATTTGGTTCTTATTGGACTAACCATTTCAAAACTATTGGTATTATAGGGATGCACGAAGCCTGTATTAATTTATTTCAAAATCCTAAGGGAATAGAATCTGAAGAAGGATATGAATTTGCTCAAGAGATTTTAGATTTTATAAATCGTAAACTAATAGAATATCAAAAAGAATCTGGGTTATTATTTAATTTAGAAGCTACTCCAGCTGAAGGTACTTCTTTTAGATTAGCTAATAAAGATAAGGAATTATACCCAAATCAATATTGTTTTAAAGTTGAAAACAAATCTTTTTATACTAATTCTACATTTTTACCAGTTAATTCTAAAAAGACATTATTTGAAGCATTAGCTCATCAAGAGAAATTACAAAGTAAATATACTGGAGGAACAGTATTTCATGGATTTTTAGGAGAATCTATTGATAATCATAATGTCGTCAAAAATGTTTTAAGAAAAGTGTTGACTAATTACAATATTCCATATTTTAGTTTTACACCTACATTTTCTATATGTTCAGAACACGGATATATTAAAGGTAGTGTAGCTAAATGTCCTACATGCAATAGGAAAACATTACAGTATAGTAGAGTAGTAGGATATTATACTCCTGTAGATACATGGAATGATGGTAAACAAGAAGAGTTTAAGATAAGAACTGTTTACGACGATAGTATTAAATAGTAAAGAATAAATAAAACGATTTAAATGTATATACCAGGGATATCCTAGATATCCCTGGTATATATATCTATATTTCCACTATACTATAGAACATATAACATATATAATAGGAGGCATATATCATGGCTATAGGTGATAAGTATTACATGGTAAGATTGGATAGGATGATAGATGAGATAACCCAGAGGGATGGATCTGGTAGTCAGATAGATGCAGATTTATTAGATGGGAAAGATAGTAGTTATTTCGCTCCTGCTATACATAACCACGATGGAGATTATTTGAGGTTAACTGGGGGAACTATAAGTGGAGATTTAACTATAACTGGGGATTTAACAGTAAATGGTACTATCAATGGTGAATCTAGTGGAAGTGGAGGAACTGGAACACCAGGTGATAGAGGAGTATTCGGTGGAGGATATAATGGTTCTTCT
>NZ_AVAF01000162.1 GCF_000445185.1 Thermoanaerobacter sp. A7A | reverse complement strand
TTTGTTGTTACTTCGGTTTCAAACATCGCAATTAGCTTAATTCATAGTCACTAAAATATCTCCTGTGTTTACGGAAGAGCCTTTAGAAACATGTATGCTTGCTATAACTCCTTCTTCAGGCGCCATTATTTCATTTTCCATCTTCATAGCCTCTAAAATTACTACGACATCTCCCCGCTTTACCCTGTCACCTTCTTTAACTTTTACATCAAGAATTGTGCCTGGCATAGGCGCAGAAATTACTTTAGAGCCTTTAGCTGCCGGAGAAGGAGCTTCAGCTTTTGAAACTGGCTCTAGAGTCGTCTGAGTTTGAGTTACTTTAGGCTGTGAAACAGTTGCCATTTGTGTTATGTTAGAAACTTCATCCTTCTCTTTTATCTCCTCTACTTCAACTTCATATACTTTGCCATTTACTGTCACTTTAAATTTCTTCACAAAAATTCCTCCTTCAGTTACAATCTTGTTCTCATTTGCTCCTGCCGCCCCACTCTAGCCCAGACTGGAGCAGTCTCTGGAAATCTTACTATAGACTTTACATAAAAAGTACTTGTATCAGCTTGTAGATACAAAGCTATTGCCGCTGTAATTGCAGCGATAAGCTCTGTATCTTCTTCTTTTCCCTCATCTACTTCCTTATCAATACTTTTTACTTCTTCTTTTTCCTCATCACTAAAGACTTTTTTTAAAAACTCCAAAAAACCTTCCATAAAAGCACCACCTTATAGAGGTATATTGCCATGTTTCTTAGGAAGACGACTCTCTCTTTTGCTAGAGAGCATATCAAAAGCTGATATAAGCCTTGGCCTTGTCTCAGAAGGAATAATTACATCATCTACATAGCCACGAGCTGCAGCCCTGTATGGATTTGCAAAATTATCTCTGTATTCATTTATCTTTTGCTGCCTCACTTCTGCAGGATTTTCTGCCTCATTGATTTCATTTTTAAATACAATGTTTGCTGCTCCTTCTGGACCCATAACCGCAATCTCTGCCGTAGGCCATGCAAACACTATGTCAGCCCCTAAGTCTTTGCTGCACATTGCAAGATAAGCACCACCATAAGCTTTTCTCACAATTAAAGTCACTTTTGGTACAGTAGCCTCAGAATAAGCGTAAAGCATTTTTGCCCCATGTCTTATTATCCCGCCATATTCCTGATTTGTCCCAGGCAAAAATCCAGGTACGTCAACTATGCTTAGTATGGGAATGTTAAAAGCATCACAAAAACGAATAAATCTTGCTGCTTTATCAGAGGCGTTTATGTCAAGCACTCCTGCTAATACTCTTGGTTGATTTGCCACAATTCCTATTGTCTTGCCATTAAGCCTTGCAAAAGCTGTAATTATATTTTCTGCGTACATCTCCTGTGACTCTAAAAATTCTCCATTGTCCACTATTTCTCTTATTAATTCTTTCATATCATAAGGCTTATTAGGGTTGTCTGGAATTATCTCCATAAGCTTCTGAGATATTCTATTAGGATTATCCCCCGTCTCATATTGAGGAGGGTCTTCTAAATTGTTAGAAGGTAAATAACTCAATAAATTCCTCACCATTTTTAAAACTTCTTCATCATTAGGCCCTCTAAAATGTGCAACACCACTTACCCTATTGTGGGTTATTGAACCGCCTAATTCTTCAGGAGTAACCTCTTCTCCAGTTACTGCCTTTATAACTTGTGGACCTGTTATAAACATTTGGCTGGTTTTATCTACCATAAAAATAAAATCTGTTAATGCCGGCGAATATACGGCTCCACCAGCACTCGGTCCCATTATTACCGATATTTGCGGTATAACGCCGGAGGCTAAAGTATTTCTGTAAAATATGTTTCCATAACCTGAAAGAGCATCTACTCCCTCTTGTATGCGAGCACCTCCTGAGTCGTTAAGACCTATTATAGGTGCTCCCATCTTCATTGCCATGTCCATCACTTTAGTTATTTTTTTTGCATGATATTCTCCTAATGAACCACCTAATACAGTAAAGTCCTGTGCATATACATATACTAATCTTCCATCTACTGTTCCGTAGCCTGTTACAACCCCTTCTCCGGAATATTTTTGCTTTTCCATCCCAAAGTCATAACACCGATGCTCTACAAAAGGGTCTATTTCTACAAAACTGTCCTTGTCAAGAAGCTTATGTATTCTCTCTCTTGCAGTCAATTTTCCCTTTTCGTGCTGAACAGCTATTCTCTTAGCTCCTCCACCTTCTAAAACTTTCTCTTTCCTTCTTTTAAGTTCTTCTATCATATCATGGACGCTCATACAATTTCCTCCTTATAGCTTTACTGCAATTTAATAGTAGCAGTTATTATTAGTACCTCTCAAAATAATATACCACATACTTTCCAAATACACAATAAATTTAATCCCTCTGGCAAAGCTCTAAAAGAACTCCATTTGTACTTTTAGGATGTACAAAAGCTATTTTAGCACCTCCAGCTCCATATCTCGGTACCTCATCTATAAGTTTAATTCCCTTTTGTTTTAATTCTTCCAAAGTCTTTTCAATATCATCTACTTGAAGGGCAATGTGCTGTATACCCTCTCCCCTTTTTTCTATAAACTTTGCTATAGGGCCATCATCGGAAGTAGACTCCAAAAGCTCTATCTCACTATCTCCTACTGGAATAAAAGCTGTCTTTACCTTTTGCTCTTCTACTACTTCTACCCCTGTTATTTCAAGACCTAATACATCTTTATAAAATTTTGATGCTTCTTCAATACTTTTAACCGCAATACCTATGTGGTCAATTTTTTTTATCATTTTAATACCTCCTCATAAAATCTAATTAAAAACATCTTTGTACAATTCATCTGCAAAAGTGTAAGGGTCTATTTTTTTATCTATCACCTGTTGCAACCTGGATGAAAATTCCTTTTCTTGAATTTTGTCAAAGATATTCTTCATCAATTTATTTTTTATGCTTTCAATTATTTCCATTTTTAATCTTTCAATTCTCCTTTCTTGAAAAGTTCCACTTTCTATCAAATAACTTTTATGGTCATCAATTTTATCAATAAGTTCATCAATCCCTTTATTTTCTTGCGCAGCCACTTTTACTACCGGTGGTCTCCAATCTTTTTTTTCATCCAAATCCAACATCATATTAAGTTCAACTACGGTTTTGTCTGCTCCCTCTTTGTCACATTTGTTTACGACAAAAATATCCCCTATTTCCATGATTCCAGCTTTTATAGCTTGTACATCGTCCCCCAAGCCTGGGGCTAAAACCATCACTACTGTATCGGCAATTTTTACTATGTCAATCTCTGACTGGCCTACTCCCACTGTCTCTATAAAAATGTAATCCATGCCGGCTATATCTAAAATTCTCGCTGCCATATATGTCCCTTTGGAAAGACCACCAAGATGACCTCTTGTGCCCATGCTCCTTATGTAAACATTAGGATGCTGAGATAAATCCTGCATTCTTATTCTGTCTCCCAATATTGAGCCGCCTGTAAAAGGGCTAGTGGGGTCTACTGCTATTACTCCTATTTTTTTACCTACATCAACTAAATTTTTAATTAATTTGTCTGTCAATGTGCTCTTACCAACACCCGGCGGCCCGGTAATGCCTACAATATAAGCATTACCAGACCTTTCATAAAGCTTTTTTATTATCTCTTTGGCTTTATCCTCATAGTTTTCCGCATAAGTTATAGTTCTGGCAATAGCCCTTTTATCCCCTTTTATCAAAAGTTCTTCTAAATTCTCCATTTTTATACCGCCCTATTGACATGTTGTTTTATATATTCAATCGCTGCAGAGGTAGGCGTACCGGGTGTAAAAATTTCCGCTATTCCATTCTCTTTCAAAAAAGGTATGTCTTCCTCTGGTATAACTCCGCCACCTATTACTAATATGTCATCTGCTCCTCTTTCTTTTAAAAGCTTTGTTATTTTAGGAAATAAAGTGTTATGGGCACCAGATAAAATGCTTAAAGCTACAACATCTACGTCTTCTTGAATGGCTGCTTCTACAATTTGTTCGGGTGTTTGCCTAAGCCCTGTGTATATCACTTCCATTCCCGCATCTCTTAAAGCTCTTGCAATTACTTTTGCTCCCCTGTCGTGACCGTCTAATCCCGGCTTTGCCACTAATACTCTTATAGGTCTTTCCATATTTATCCTCCTTTACAGTATAATCTGTTGCTGATATTCCCCAAAAATAGAACGCAACACATCTGTAATTTCACCTAATGTCGCATATTCCCTTACTGCATCTAATATCCAAGGCATCAAGTTGTCGTCTCCTTCTGCAGCTTTTTTTAAGGCCTCTAAAGTCTTTTTCACACTGGCGTTGTTTCTCATTTCTTTTACTTTAGCGATTTTTTGTTTTTGCAATTCTTCTACAGCAGGGTTTACTTTTAAAAGCCCTTTTGGCGGCTCCTCTTCAATTTGGAATTTGTTAAGCCCTACTATTACTCTTTCACCAGATTCTATTTCTTTTTGATATCTATATGCACTTTCTTGTATTTCTTTTTGTATATATCCCAAATCAATAGCTCTTGCCGCTCCTCCTAATTCGTCAATTTTCTTTATATATTCAAAAGCCCTCTTTTCAATTTCATCTGTCAATTTTTCAACATAGTAACTTCCGGCCAATGGATCTGGAGTCTCACAAACACCGCTTTCATAAGCAATAATTTGCTGCGTCCTTAAGGCAATTCTCACAGAATCTTCTGTAGGAAGAGCAAGAGCTTCGTCTCTGCTGTTCGTGTGTAACGACTGAGTACCCCCTAAAACTGCTGCTAAAGCTTGAATAGTAACCCTAATAATATTGTTGTCAGGTTGTTGAGCAGTAAGAGCAGAACCCGCAGTTTGAGTGTGAAATCTCATCATCATTGACCTTGGATCTTTCGCGTTAAATCTTTCTTTCATTATCTTTGCCCACATTCTTCTTGCCGCCCTAAATTTTGCAACTTCTTCGAAAAGATCGTTGTGGGCATTGAAGAAAAATGACAATCTTGGAGCAAACTCATCTACATCAAGACCTGCCTTTATAGCCGCCTCCACGTAAGCTATGCCATTAGCCAAAGTAAATGCTATTTCTTGCACTGCCGTGGCTCCTGCTTCTCTTATGTGATAACCGCTTATACTTATAGTATTCCACTTAGGAACATACTTGGAACAATATTCGAAAATATTAGTAATAAGCCTCATAGAAGGACCTGTCGGAAAAATATAAGTTCCACGAGCTACATATTCTTTTAAAATGTCATTTTGAATAGTCCCATTCAACTTATCTGGAGATACCCCTTGCTTTTCTGCAACTGCAATATACATCGCAAGAAGTATTGCAGCAGGCGCATTAATAGTCATAGAAGTACTGACTTTGTCAAGGGGAATGCCATCAAAGAGAATTTCCATGTCATAAAGTGAATCTATGGCTACTCCTACTTTCCCTACTTCTCCTTCTGCCATTGGATGGTCAGAATCATAGCCTATCTGTGTAGGTAAATCAAAAGCTACGCTCAAACCTGTTTGGCCTTGCGACAAAAGATATTTAAACCTTTTATTCGACTCTTCTGCAGTGCCAAATCCTGCATATTGTCTCATAGTCCAAAATTTGCCTCTATACATAGTAGGCTGTACGCCTCTTGTATAAGGATATTCTCCTGGAAAGCCAATCTTTTCGAGATAATCTATATCACTTATATCGTAAGGGGTGTAAATCTCCTTAATCTCTATCCCAGACGAGGTTTTAAATTCTTTTTTCCTCTCTGGAAATTTAGATACCACCTTTTGTCTTTGATTAACTTCCCATTCTTCCTTTTTGTTTTTTATTTCCTCTAATTTTTTTTTGTCAATCATAAAACACCCTCCTTTGATTTTCCCCTTTTACATTATAACACAAATTTTTAACAAATGTTTACCTTTTCATTTGAAATTTTTTCCCGTAAAAAAGCGGCCAAAGAAAAAGCCTCTTTGCCGCCTATCTAGACATTTCCTCAATAACACTTTTTAATTCTTCTACAACCTCATTAAGCCCAAAATAGCCCTTTTGCATTTTAAGTTTCGCCAAAAGCCTTTGATATTGTCTTAATGTTCCCATTATAATAACGTCAGATTTTTCAACGCTCATATTGACGCAACCTCTTGCTACAGCTGCTTCTCCTCCTATAGCTAACATCTCCTGTTTTATTATGTTAGCAGCTGCTGGATGTACATCAAACAGCTTGACAACCCTAAAAACAGCTTTTGGCGCCATAATATCTATAGAAATTTCTTCAGCTTTTATTTGGCTAAGTTCCTTTTTCGCCTGTGACAAATTTTGTATATCTAATATTTCTTTTTTCATCTACACTCCCTCAAAACAGCCCTGTTATTCTTCCATTTTCATCAATGTCTATGTTTTCTGCTGCAGGATGTTTTGGAAGTCCTGGCATTGTCATTATATCCCCTGTCAGAGCCACAATAAACCCTGCACCTCTTGAAACTCTCAATTCTCTTACTGTTATCTTAAACCCTCTCGGACGGCCTAAAAGTTTTGGGTCATCTGAAAGAGAATATTGAGTTTTTGCTACAACTATTGGCATCTTGTCAAAGCCTAGTCTTTCAAGGTTTGCTATATCTTTAAGAGCAGAAGCAGTATATTCTACTCCATCAGCTCCATATATTTCTGTTGCAATTATGTGCAATTTATCTTTAATTGGAAGTGTTTCATCATACAAAACGTGGAAGTTGGAAGGTGTCTCACAAGCTTTCACAACTTTTTCAGCTAACTCTATTCCGCCTTCCCCTCCTTTTTCCCAAACTTCCGCTACTGCCATATCTACTCCCATTTCTTCGCAGGCCTTTCTTACCTCTTCAATTTCCCTTTCAGTATCAAAAACAAACCTGTTGAGAGCTACAACCACTGGTACTCCAAATTTCCTCACATTTTCAACTTGCTTTTCAAGATTTTCTATTCCTCTTCTTACTGCTTCCACATCTTCTTTTTGTAAGTGTTCCTTTTTAACTCCTCCATGCATCTTTAAAGCTTTTACAGTCGCTACTATGACGGCTGCATTGGGTGTTAGTCCTCCAAACCTTGACTTTATGTCAAAGAATTTTTCAGCTCCTAAATCCGCACCAAAGCCTGCCTCTGTGACCAAATAATCTGCCAATTTTAAACCATATTTAGTGGCAATTAAGCTATTGCATCCATGAGCAATATTTGCAAAAGGTCCTCCGTGAACAAATGCTGGAACGTTTTCAATCGTTTGTACTAAATTAGGCTTTATAGCATCTTTTAATAAGACTGTCATAGCTCCATCGGCTTTTAAATCTCTTGCAGTTACAGGATTGCCATCTTTATCATAAGCCACTATTATATCACCAATTCTTCTTTTCAGATCCATCAAGTCTTGAGCTAGACATAAAATCGCCATTACTTCTGAGGCAACTGTTATTATAAATCCGTCTTGCCGCGGAAAGCCATTTGCTTTTCCTCCAAGCCCTACTATTATTTCTCTTAAAGCCCTATCATTCATGTCCATAGCTCTTTTCCATGTAATAGCCCTTATGTCAATATTAAGTTCATTTCCATGATGGATGTGATTGTCAATCATAGCAGCCAATAAATTATGAGCAGCAGTAATCGCATGTAAATCTCCTGTAAAGTGCAAATTTATGTCCTCCATAGGTACAACTTGAGAATATCCTCCCCCAGCCGCTCCACCTTTTATTCCCATACAAGGTCCTAATGAGGGCTCTCTTAAAGCTATCATGGCTTTTTTACCTATTTTAGCAAGAGCCTGTCCTAATCCTACAGTAAGTGTAGTCTTACCCTCGCCTGCAGGGGTGGGAGTTATCGCTGTGACAAGAATAAGCTTACCATCTTTTCTGTCCTTTATTTTCTCCGATAACGCAGGAGAAATTTTTGCTTTATACTTGCCGTAGTATTCTAGGTAGTCTTCCTCAATGTCTAACTTTTTTGCAACCTCCCTTATATGTAGCATTTTCGCTTCTTGAGCTATTTCAATATCAGATTTCATAAATTTTCCCCTCCAGCTTTTATTTTTATCTCTCACCTAAAATTATTTTTACAAGTGTACCTTTGCCTTTTTTACTAAAAATTTTAATATCACCATTGTACAATTCTACAATACTTTTGCAAATTGCAAGTCCCAGGCCTGTTCCTTCTCTTTTAGTTGTAAACAAGGGCTCAATAACTTTTTTTAAATATTTCTTCTCTATACCACCTCCATTATCAACAATTCTTATTACCACCCTCTTTTTGAGAGTGTAATATCTTGTATCTAATATTATTTTACCATTCTCCCCAATGGCATGAAGAGAATTTTGAACTACATTTAGAATAAGCTGCTTAAGATGATTTTTGTCCATTTTTATAGGAGGGACATCGCCAAACCTTTTTTCTATTTTAATTTTTTTGCGAACAGCTTCTGCTTCAAAAAGAAGTAAATATTGATTTATAACGCCATTTATGTCTATTTCAGTTTCTCCTTCTTCATTGCTTCTAACTATACCAAGGTAATTTTTTATTAAAGCTAATATTCTGTCCACTTCATCTAAAATAGTCTCATAGTAAGTAGAACTTTCTTTATGTTTAGCTTGTAGAAGTTGTATAAAGCCTTTTATAGAAGTTAAAGAATTTTTTATTTCATGAATGGTTGTGGCAGCAAATTCACCAGCAATTGTGTATTTTTCCGTTTGCTCAATTAATTTTTGATATTTTAAGTCTTCAGTTATATTTTTCACAATAATAGTTTTCCAATGCCCACTGTTTAACTTCCCATACTTAAGCAAAAGCACTATTTCGTCAAAACTCCCTTTCAATGGGATTACAATTTTTTCTCCGTTAATTAAATTATTTTCTGAAGCATCCGGTTTGTATTTTTTTATAATGTCCATAAACTTTGCATTTATGAATTTTGTATATTTAATGCCAAATAATTCACATGTCCTGTTATTCACATAGACCACGTTAAACCTATTATCAACTATCACAACACCTTCCTCTGTCATATCCATTACGTCATTTGGATGTTTGAAGAAGTTAAAATAATCTTCAGGTTTTTCTTTACAATAGCTTCGCAACTTCACAAACCCTAAAAAAGCTATTTTATCACCAACACTGTTAGCTATAGGACTAAATTTTATGCTAAAAGACATTCTTATATTGTATTTTGCCGTAAGCTCTATGATAAGACCATCTTCGTACGGTCCTACTTCTTTGTATTTTAATATATGGTAAAAAAAATAATCATAATTATCTAACTCATCAACGGTATAGCCTAATGTTTCAAGAAGTCTTTTATTTACATGAACTACCTTACCATTTAAATCTTTTAAGACAAAAAAATCGTGTGAATTATCTAAAAGGTTGCATATCCACTGCAAGGAATTTTTATCTGTAGCAAAAGCTTTGTTCACTTTCATGACTGTCCCCCTTTTATCTCCCTTATCTTTCGTTCAAAAGCCTTAGTCCCACTAATATAATTAGACATTAAAGTAGAAAAATCCTCCTTCTTGTCAATAATTTTTTTATTGTTAACTAAAAATTTTTAAAAAAATAATGTATAAGTCCAAAGACTTATACATTATTTGGTATTTTATGCAAACTGCACCCCTTCTATATCCTCTCCGCTAAAGACTTTTTCAAACTCTTCTCCATTAAGCTTTTCTTTTTCAATAAGAGCTTTTGCTACTCTGTGAAGTTTATCAATATTTCCCTTTAACAATGATTCTGCTCTTTTATACGCTTCTTCAATTATTCTCTTTATCTCTCTATCAATTTCTGCAGCTACTTCTTCACTGTAATTTCTTGTTCTTCCTAAATCCCGCCCTAAAAACACTTCTTCACTTTTAGTACCAAAAGTCATGGGTCCTAACCTTTCACTCATGCCATACTCTGTAACCATCTTTCTTGCAATATTTGTAGCTCTCTCAATGTCATTTTGTGCACCTGTACTTATATCATTTAACACTAAACTCTCTGCCACACGTCCGCCTAAAAGATGAACTATCTCATCCATCATTTCAGATTTTGACATGTAATATTTATCTTCTTCGGGAAGAAGCATAGTATAGCCTCCAGCTCTGCCTCTCGGAATTATCGTTACCTCATGGACAGGAGGAGTGTTTGGCAAAAGCTTTGCTACAACAGCATGCCCTGCTTCATGATATGCCACCAATTTCTTGTCTTTCTCAGACATAATCCTACTTCTCTTTTCAGGTCCTGCTATTACTCTCGTTATAGCTTCTTCCAATTCTGCCATAGTTATCTGCTTAAGCCCTCTCCTTGCTGCTAAAAGTGCCGCTTCATTCATAAGATTTTCAAGGTCGGCCCCAGTAAACCCAGGCGTCCTTCTTGCCAGTACTTGCAATGATACATCTGGAGCCAATGGCTTATTTCTTGAATGTATCTTCAAAATTTCTTCTCTTCCTTTTATATCAGGAATACCAACAGTAACGTGCCTATCAAATCTTCCTGGTCGTAGTAGTGCAGGGTCTAATATATCTGGCCTGTTTGTTGCGGCAATCACAATTATACCTTCATTGACACTGAAACCATCCATTTCAACTAACAGCTGATTTAGTGTTTGCTCTCTTTCATCATGTCCGCCACCTAAACCCGCACCTCTTTGCCTTCCTACTGCGTCTATTTCATCAATAAAAACAATACAAGGCGCATTCTTTTTGGCTTGATCAAATAAATCTCTTACTCTCGCAGCACCTACACCGACAAACATCTCCACAAAATCGGAACCGCTGATGCTAAAAAACGGTACCCCCGCTTCTCCTGCTACAGCTTTTGCGAGAAGAGTTTTTCCTGTACCTGGAGGCCCTACTAAAAGAACCCCTTTAGGTATTCTGGCTCCAAGCTCAAGAAACTTTTTGGGATATTTTAAAAATTCAACAATTTCTTGTAGTTCTTCTTTTTCTTCATCCGCTCCCGCCACGTCATTAAAAGTTACTCTTTTATCTTTGTCTGTAATTATTCTGGCTCTGCTTTTGCCAAAAGACATCACTTTGCTTCCTCCCCCACCTTGTGCCTGTTGCATAAAAATATACCAAAATATGATAAAAATTACGATTAAAAAGAGAGAAGGAAGCATTTGTACCCACCATGGCGGGCCTACTTGCGGCTCACTTTTAAAATCCAGTTTTCCCTGTAAAATGTAAGGATTTACAAAACTCATAAAGTTTGTTACATCTGGTACACGGCTCTTAAACTCGGTACCATTTTTTAATACACCTTTAACATCATTACCCACAAGGGTAATGCTTTTTACTTGATTGGCATCAATGTATTTTATTAGCTGCCCGTAATCAATATCGGTTATTGGTTCGGCGCTTTGAGAATGCAATTGTACCATTGCGTAAATAGCTATAAATATTAATAAATAGAGCACCATGCTTCTAATTATCTTGTTATTATCGTTCAAATAAGGCCCCTCCTTCAAACAAGTCCAACTACCTTTAATCTATAATATCATATCTCCTTTAAAAAAGCAAATCATTTGTACAGCTCTGGCTTTAAAACCCCTATAAATGGGAGATTTCTGTATTTTTCATCAAAATCTAATCCATAACCAACTACAAATTTGTCAGGAATTTTAAATCCACAATAATCTACTTTAACATCTGCTTCTCTTCTTTCAGGCTTATCTAAAATAGTGCAAATTTTTAAACTTCTAGGTTTTCTTTCTAATAAAGTCTTTCTTAAATAAGAAAGTGTTAAACCGCTATCTATAATATCCTCGACTATGAGCACATCTTTTCCTTCAATGTTTATGTCATGGTCTTTAATTATTTTTACTATTCCAGAAGACTGAGTAGAAGAACCATAACTGGAGACTGCCATAAAATCTATTGATAAAGATAAATCTATCGCACGAGATAAGTCTGCCATAAACATTATTGCTCCTTTTAAAACCCCAAGGAGGACAAGGTCTTTACCTTGGTAGTCTTTTGTAATTATTTGTCCTAACTCTTTCACTTTTTCTTTTAATTGCTCTTCCGTAATCAAAATCTCCTGTATATCTTGTGTTGGACTCGACATAAATTTAACCTCCTCTTTTTTATTTTATCCTTGGGTATACTCTATCACAAGGACATTTTTTGTATTTTCATCTACTTTAAATTTATCACTCATTCTATAACCTACAACCCACACAATTTCATTGTCTATGGCTAATAAAGGAATGCTATCTCTTATTTCGCGGGGTATTTTCTCGTCAATAAAAAATTCTTTTAATTTTTTACTCCCCCCCAGGTTAAGAGGAGAAAAAATATCCCCTGCTTGCCTATTTCTAACTACCACATCTTCCTGTATTTTATCATAGTCAAAAAATTTCGTGTATTTTCCTATGTTGAGTTTTTTTACCTCATCAATAGCTAAAACAGCAGTTTTAAATTGACCAATACCACATATCTTAGTAATTCCAGGAATATTTAATTTTGCCCAAAAAGTCTTGACCTCTTTTTCTTTTACTTTTCTCATTATAAGATTATTATAGCTTTTTAAAGCTTCAATTTCAAAGGGTAAATCAATTTTTGAGGAAGTTGGTTTGTCTAAAAGGCTTAAAACATCCTCTACATGGATGTATTCTAACCCATAAATATCTCCTTTTAATTTTTGGTACATAAGCCTAACTAAGCGCCGCTGAATAGCGGGATGCTGTGTCTTCAGTTTTTTTATATCAGCAAAAATTTCCTCTTGATTAAAATAGCAAACCTCATTAAAAATCTTTTCACACTCTTTTTCTAAATAGTCATTCTCCTCTAAAATAATTTTTGCCATCCTGTAGATATTTTCTATTATATCTACTTCAAAAGTTTCATTTATAAAGGGAATTAATTTAAGTCTTACTTTATTTCTCTTATATAAATCCTCATAATTTGTAAAATCTATTGCTGGCTTTAAATCTTTTTCCTTAAGGTATTTCTCTATTTCTTCCCTTTCTATTTCAATGAGAGGCCTTATTATATTTCCATTTACCGGTTTTATTCCAATGAGGCCAGCCATTCCAGAACCTCTTATTAAATTTAAAAAAACTGTTTCCACTACATCATTTTTATTATGAGCTACTGCTATTTTATTACCCTTAACTTCTTTTAATACTTCCTCAAAAGCCTGATACCTCACATATCGACCAGCCTCTTCTTCTGAATATCCCATTTCTTTGGCTATTTTTTTTACATCTTTTTCAAATAAAAAAAATGGGAGTTTCAATTTGCGACACATATCTTCAACAAATTGCGCATCCCTTTTAGCTGCTTCTCCTCTTATCATATGATTAACATGTACTATATACAACTTAAGATTAAATAAATCTTTTAAATTGTATAAAATATCCAGCATACACAAAGAATCAGGTCCACCGGAAACCCCCATTACAATTTTATCATTTGTCTCAATCATTTTATACCTTTTAATTGTAGAAACAACCTTATCAATCATTTCTTAACCCCTTATAACGATATATACTCATGTTATATAATGATTATATAATATCCTCCTTTCTAAATCAAACCTAAAAAACCCCTCCACAAAAGTATTCCTTTAATCGCCTCGATATATTGTCTCCACATTGTGGAAGGGTTATTCCAATTTATTAATTTTTATATTTTCTTCCATACCTTTGAAACCAAAATTGTCATATCGTCCTTTGGAGTATTATTACACAATTCCAAACATTTTTTCATCAACACCTCCGCCATATCCTGAGGATTCCTCGTGTTAATTTCACTGATTAACCTTGAAAATTCTACTTCTTTATCTTTCTCAAAACACTCCAACACTCCATCAGTAACTAAAATCACAAAATCTCCATCTTTTAATTTTCTTTCATGTATATCTGCCTCTATATCTTCCAAAATGCCAATGGGCAAAGAACTAGATTCTATAATTTCAACCTCATTTCCCCTCTTTATAAAAGTAGCACAAGAACCAATTTTGATAAATTCTGTTTCTCCAGTAAATTTGTCCAGAAACATTATATCCACAGTAGAAAACATTTCTTCTGCAGATCGCAAAGCCAAAATAGAGTTTAATGTTTGAATAACTAAATATTTATCAAAACCTGCTTCTATAAATTTCTCCAGCAAAGAAATGGTAGTACTGCTCTCTGCAGCCGCTTTATATCCAATCCCCATTCCATCGCTTAAAGCTGCCATGTATTTTCCATCTTCTAAATCCATAAAAGAATAAGTATCTCCAGAAATCTTGTTTTTTGACTTGCTAACTCTGCTTATACCTGTCAAAACTTGCAAACTCTCTGCTTTTGTAAGAGTAAGTACGCACCTTCCATTGTGGTCTATAGAGCATAACCTACTTTTTCTCTCATATCTTTCCCCCATAATTTCAGACACAATTGGGGCAATCTTTTTGTCACATTCCTTAGCAAAACATACCTTTTTGTATATTTTTACGTTAACATTTCCATCTCCTGTGTCATAAATTAGCACATCCTCCACAGGTATACCCTTTTTGTCCAATTCCACCATCATTATTTGTTCTAATTCATCTTTAAAAGTGACATTCATGCTAATATCGCTAGCCATATTAGATATTGCATCAGCAACTCCTTTTAACTGAGTAGCAATAAGTCCTTTAGCATCTTTTAGCCTTTCTCTCCACTGCATGCTTATTTTGTAAATGCCTAAGTAATATTTAGTTGTGCTCATAAGTTCAGAAAATCTTATACATTTTCTATACAGTTTATTGTCCTCAATACTACTATTTTTTTCAAGATGTTCTATCAACTCAAACATGCTTTTATAAGTATTGTAAAACTCCTTATCCCAACAAGTTTTATACATGATACATTGAGTACAGGTCTTATTGGCAATTTCCTCAAACAAATAAGAAATATCTTTGTGGTCTAATACCTTTTCATTTACCTGTTTAAAACTTTTAGAGAGCTCTTCAAATACTTGAGAATACTCTTTAAGTTTGCCTGTCACTACTTCTTTTAATTTTTCATTGTAATTTCTGTTGTTTAAATTTTTATTACCCTTTACTATTTCCTCCGCCTTTACTATGTACTTCTTAGGAAGTGCTACAAACATTAAAGAAGCTAACACAATATCATAAGGATTTACAAGCATATCCACAGTTGAAGTTACATAAAATGTAATAATAAAAATGGCAGTTAAAAAGCCTATAATAACTCCAATTCTATGCAATTTTTTCAAACTACCGGCCAACAAGCCTGCAAATCCAAAAAGCCCTATGGAGACTGGCATTTGGAAAAAAGATAAGCTTCCAAGAAGCCCCATAGTTGTGCCGATACTTGCTCCTACTCCAGCCCCACCTATATAAGAGGCTAAAAGTATTATAAATATCCCTAATATCCCATTGAGAGTAAATTTCCACACATTCAAATGATTCATTCCTAGAATAAATAGCCCTATAAATATACTCAAAGATATCAACTCTTCATTGGAAACAATTTTTCTGTTTATATTCAAAATAAATGAAACAGCGTGGTTAAAAATAAAAACCATTAACATTGCAGTGACAGACTCATATAGGCTCATCATAATGTCAAAAAGCAAAAAGCCATAAATATAGCTGAATATAAGATCTGCACTAAAAAGAGAAATAAAAGTAATGAAAGAGGTTTTAATAATATTTTGAGGTTTAATTTTTAGAAGCCCTTCTAATAAAAAGATCAAAACAAGTGCTAAAAGGTATTTAAAACTATTGACATTGGGTAAAGTTAATATTCCCAACCATACTCCTATTCCTGTTAAAAGATATCGCTTTTTATACATTAAAAGGGTTGCAAAAAAAGCAATGCCGAAGGGCAAAAGACTATTGAAAATAACAGCTCGCCCTATAAAAAAGCTTATAACTGACAATAATATAATCTGTTGAATATTTTTATAAATATTTTTTTGAGTATTTTCTGTCAAGGAAGTTTTTATAACTCTTTTATAAGGTAAAATATTTATATTTTGCATAAAAAAACCACCACCTCTTGTTTTTTTCTAAATTATAGCATCATGGTGATGGTTTTATTTGTTAATTTTTGCTATATATGTAATTTTTCTTTCGACATAAAAAATAATGTCGCACCTTTGTGCGACATTTTATTTCTTAACTTAAATGGTGACCCCGACGGGATTCGAACCCGTGTTGCCGCCGTGAAAGGGCGGTGTCTTAACCTCTTGACCACGGGGCCACAAAAGACATTACTTATTTTATCATATTTTCAT
This sequence comes from Thermoanaerobacter sp. A7A, assembly GCF_000445185.1. Taxonomy (GTDB): domain Bacteria; phylum Bacillota; class Thermoanaerobacteria; order Thermoanaerobacterales; family Thermoanaerobacteraceae; genus Thermoanaerobacter. The sequence goes on along the minus strand of NZ_AVAF01000162.1, from coordinate 22,205 downwards.
GTCTTGTCAACGATAAATTTTTCCTTAATAATTGTCATTTTTTGGATATAAAAATATCTGTCCTTTCTGACTTTTTTATTTCTCCTATTAAAGCATATTCGACTTCTAAATACTTTGCAATATCTTCAATTTCACCTCAAAAACTTTTTATATTTATTATCTCTCTTTTTGTACTTTAATAAAACGCAAAAACATGCTATACTAATTAAAGTACTAATAAAATCACTCCTCTATAATAAATGCGGTATTTTTATACCGCATCCTTTTTGGACTAATATATGCCCCCGTATGGTATAGGGTTACGTTAAAAGTATATCACATTCTCTATGCAATGTAAATACAGAATTTCAGTGTGTTTCTTCTGAAGAAATAATCGGTTGAGACACTTTTCCAAAATAATTTGTCCCCCATACTCCTATCAATATCATAATAGCTCCTATTATATGATACCAATAAAAAGCTTCACGTCGTATGGTGATCCCCGCTATTACCGAAATTACTGTGGTCAAATTTGCAAAAACTGAAGCTTGAGATGCAGGCAATTTTGAAAGAGCGTAATTGTTTAAAAAATACGCTACAACAGAAGATAAAACACCTAGATATAGCACAGGAATAAGTACTCTGTAATCAGTTAAATCCCTGAAATAGTCAGAAATAGGATAGCCTTTTGCTAATCTATCAATTAAATTTAAAAAATTGAAAGAAATTGCGGCAAACCACATCATGACAAAGGTTATCTCAATAGGTGAAAATTCTAAAGAAGACTTTCTTGCTAAAATACTGTAAAAAGCTGCAGATAAGACTGCTCCTAAAAGATATACAAAACCTATAATTGACGTATTACGGCTTTCAACACCTGTCATAAAAATTATAAAAGTAACTCCTGTAACAGACAAAAGAATAAAGAAAAGCTGATACAAAGAAGGCCTTTCCTTTAAAAATACCGCCGCCAAAGCGGTAACAGCAACAGGAATTAAAGCTATCATCAAACCAGAAAGAGAAGAGGATGTATATTTTACACCATATGTTTCAAATATAAAATACACAACAGGCTCTGATAGAGACAATAAAAACAATGGCCACAGATTTTTCCCTCTATAATTAAGTTTAATAATTCCAAATACCCACAAAAGAGTAATCATAAATGCTGCAAGTAAAAAACGATAGGCTATAAGCTCCATAGGAGAAGCTACATCAAGCCCCATAGAGGTAAACATAAAAGAAAATCCAAAAATTGATGCCATTCCTATTCCTGCTAAATAAGGATAATAACTCTTTATCCTCTCCAAATTTAACACCCCCGCACCTTTTTAAAAACACCGATATAATTATATAGCACTTCCCACAAAAAATAAAATCCAGACGAAGGGGACGCAGACGAAGGGGACGGTTCTTTTCATCTGAAAAATTCAGACAAGAGGAACCGTCCCCTTCGTCTGAAAAGTTTTTGTCACAAAATTGGTTTTAGATGTGTTATTATTAGTGAAAAGACATAGGGGAGGTGTTCAAAATAGAGGAAAGTTTCAAAGATATCTTTGAAAAATACTATCCAAAAGTCTTAAAAGAAATTTCATGGATGATAAAAGACGAATTTAAAGCAGAAGACATTACTCAAGAGGTTTTTATAAAGTATTTTAAAAATCCTCCCCGTCACAATGAAAATATAGGAGGTTGGTTATCCAAAGTGGCAATAAATCATGCCTTAAATTATATCCGCAGTGAAAAAAACACAAAAACAAGAGAACTGGAAGTTTTTAAAAACACGCAAGAGAAATTTTTTGAAGACCCTGAAGAAATAGCAATTAAAAGGTTTGAAAGAGCTAAAGTGAAAGAAGTCCTCCTAAAAATGAGTAAAAGAGATATGATGTGTCTAATACTTAAACATTCAGGATATAGTTACGAAGAAATAGCAATATCATTGGGAATTAAGAAAACCTCCGTCGGCACAACCATAGCAAGAGCACAAAAAAAGTTTAAAGAATTATATGAAAAGGAGGTGTAAGTATGTGCTACGATGAAGGAACTCTTCAAGCATATCTAGACAATGAACTGGATGAAATCACTGCAAAAAATGTAGAAGAACATTTAAAAACTTGCGATGTATGTAGAGAAAAACTTGAACAACTAAAATCCATAAATGAATTCACTTTAAAAGCTTTAAAAGCAAGCAATATAGATTTAAATGAAGCTTGGGCTACTCTAAATGAAAAATTGAGCAAAAATAATAATAAAGGAGGAATGTTTGCCATATTTACAAAGTACAAAAAGTCAATTGCCGCCTTAGTCGTAGTGGCATTTGTAGTTTCTTCAATGCTTTTCCCTCCCCTTAAAAATACAGAGGCTAAAATTCTAAATTTATTGAGACTTAACAAAATGCAGATTATAACTATTACACCTGATGACATTACACAAATTCAAAATGAGTTCTATGATAGAAACATAAAGAGCATTGACTTAAAAGAATATGGTGAAATATTAAGGTCTGGAAACTATGAAGGATATGAAGTTTCAATAAATGAAATTGACAAACTAAAGTCCGATGTAGATTATAAATTTAAGCTGCCAACTGACGAAAATTTTGAAATTAACCATATATATGTATCAAAGGGTGATGGATTCGAATTTAAACTTAATGTTGACAAAATAAATGAATTAATTAAAACATTTGGCGGCACACATCTTTTCCCTAAAGAGCTCAACAATAAACCTATTATAATGAATGTTGGCACATCTATATATATTGATATAAAAGAAAAAAAGAATGATAATGATACAGAAAATATCAAAAAAAGTATTTATCTTAATATAAATAAAACTCCTGAGATTGTAGTACCAGAAGGGACAAATATAGATAAGGTAATTGATGCCTTGGCTAACCTCCCATTTTTGCCTGACAATTTAAAAAAACAAATTGCAAGTGTAACTGACTGGAAGGAGACATTACCTATACCAAGTGATGAATCTACAAATGTTAAAGAAATAAATATAAGAGGAAATACAGCTATTATTCTAACAAATAAATATTCTCCAAATATGGCATCCATAGTATGGAATGAAAATGGAGTAATGTATAGTCTATCAATCAATGGACCTTATGAACCATCTACAGACAAACAAACAATAAATGATGAATTAATAACACAGCAAAATATAAACACATTAATTCAAATCGCAAATTCAATGAGGTGATCAAATGGTTTTAGAGACACAAAATCTCACAAAGCAGTTTAATGGAAAAGGCGGGTTTAAAGAAGTCACTCTCTCTGTAGAAAAAGGTCAGGTCTTTGGATTCTTAGGTCCAAATGGTGCTGGAAAAAGCACTTTTGTAAAGACCATGGTGGGGCTTTTACACCCCACCTCTGGTTTTGCATGGATTTTAGGGAAACCCATAGGCACTGTAGAGTCCAGAGAAAAAGTGGGATTTTTACCTGAAAATTTTAGATATCACGACTGGATGACAGGAAAAGAGCTTTTGAGCTTCCATGCTGAGCTTTATAAAATAAAAAATCCAGGCAAAAAAATTGATGAACTTTTAGAATTGGTAAAATTGAAAGGTCATGAAAGTAAACTTATCAAAAATTACAGCAAAGGAATGCAACAGAGAATTGGCATTGTAATAGCCCTTTTAAACGACCCAGAAATAGTATTTTTAGACGAACCTACTTCAGCTTTAGACCCTGTTGGAAGAATTGAAGTAAGAGAAATCATAAAACAATTAAAATCGCAAGGCAAAACTGTTTTTCTAAACAGCCATCTATTAAGTGAAGTGGAAATGGTATGCGATGAAGTGGCCATAATAAACCATGGCCGAATAATAGCCGAAGGAAAACTGGAAGAGCTATTAAAAGAACACACCCATGTAGAAATGATTGTATCAGACTATACTTCAGAGTTGATTGAAGAAATTTCTCGCTTATCAAAAGAATTTCAATTTAAAGAAGGTAAGCTCTCTTTTAAAGTAGAAGACAAAGAAAAAATACCAATTATAGCTAAAATGATAATAGAAGCTGGTGCCAAGCTATATCAATTAAATACCCAAACTTCTTCGCTGGAAGACTTATTCATAAACTTGATTGGAAAGGATGAGGTGTCGTGATAACTATAATAAAATACACATTTAAAGAGATGCTAAAAAAACGGGCTTTTCTATTAGTCTCTATTTTGTCCCTCCTCTACCTTTCCATATACGCTTTTGGCTTAAGTAGAATATTTGAGCATCCCAGCAATTCTATATATGACATCATTTTTCAATCTCAAATTTTGTCTGCAGGCCTTTTTTTCGCAAATTTTATAGTAGCTTTTCTCGTACTTTTGACTTCTGTAAATGCCATATCAGGAGAAATAGAAAGTGGCACTATATATTCTATTTTGTCTAAACCTATAAAAAGATATGAACTGGTATTGGGAAAATTTATAGGCTTAGGCGCTATGATTGTAATATACAGCTCCATCATGTTTTTGTCTGTAGTAGGTTTAAACATCTTTATGGGGTCTAAAATAACCTTTGAAGCAAGCAATATTTTAAGAGGACTTTTTTTCTTCGACTTAGGACCGATTGTATTTTTAGCCCTTATAATAGCTTCCAGCTCAATTTTTTCGACTGTAAACACAGGAATAATCTCTATTATGGCTTATGGAATTGCCCTCGTCGGAGGTGTGCTTGAACAAATAGGCGCAGCAATGCAACAAAGTCAAGTCGGTGCCTTTGGCTTAAAAAGCGGAGAAAGTCTTATAAATGCAGGGATACTTACAAGTCTCATCCTTCCTACAGATGTCATATATAGAAAAATGACTGCAGAGCTTTTGACACAAAGTAGTGGAATAAGTTTTATGACACAAGGACCCTTTGGCGGCATGTCTCAACCCAGTATTTATATGTTCATATACATCTTTTTCTACGTGGTATTTCTCCTCTATTACGGGGCAAAGCGCTTTTCACAAAGAGACTTATAAAGGCGGCTTCAGCCGCCTTTTAACTTTTTAAACTTCCTTTATCCATATCCAATTAGCTAAACTTTTTTAAAAACTGCGCCGGTGTCAAAATTAATGGTTTTTCAATTTTGACATCAAGAAAATCTTTATCCCCTGTAATAAGAATATCAACATCTTCGATAATAGCTACATATAAAAGTGGATAATCCTTTTCATCTCGAATATCAAACAAACCCTTCTTTACCTCTTTGGGCGTATATACTAATTCATATGGAAAAATACTTAAAAACCTATCCATGGCTGCTTCTTTATCTTTAAATTTTCTTTTTACCACTTCCATAAGTTCTTCAATTATAAGTGTAGACAATACTAGCCTATGTTTTTCTATTATAATTTTCATCATTTCATCCATACGCGCATTAGGAAACAATATAACAGAAATTAAAACATTTGTATCAACCATTATTCGCATGGCGTTTTTCCCACATTTCTTTTCTGATCTCTTTAACCAAGTCCACTACCTCCTGTTCATTTTTCAAACCAGCTTTTTCTGCTTCCCCTTTAAATTCATTTTGTATCTGGCGAAGAGCAAACATTGCCGAGTTTTCTATAACAATTTTCCCGTTTTCTTCAATAAAAACTACTTTATCCCCCTCTTTAAGGTTCAATTTCTTGCGTATTTCCTTAGGAATTGTAATTTGACCTCTTGTTGTCACTTTTGCTAATTCCATATTATCCCTCCTTTATGCATTGAAAATAAGATTTTTCTTACTTTAATTGTATCTCAAATTCCACAAACTATCAACCTTTTAACTTTCTAATCCCTTCTAAACAATACCCAAGGCTAAACCATTCACAATCTTTACATATATTCATCATCTTTTCTTCTGTCATATTTTCTTTAATTTTATCCACAACATCCTTATATCTTACTACCTCTCCTACTTCTATACCCAAAATCTTTAAAATAGCCCTATCCTTTTCCCTTACACTTCCTAGATAACTCTCTATCTTACATTCCTCACCTACATTGTTTGGACACATGCTGCAAATGTTATCCACATTATCCACAACTTTTATCAACATATCCTGTTCATTATTTAATTTTCTAATAATTTCATCCATATTTTTAACAAATTTTTCATTATAACCAAGCCCTCTAAAACCCAGCATGCACAAAAAGTGATGTCCTCTTATCTCCATTTCAATCTCTCCTCATCCCATGATTACAACAATAATTATACTGCTAATTTGAACTGTAACCTAAGAAAAAAAAGAAATTTACATCCCTCAGTTTATCACAATAATAGTCATAATTTCTTCAATTATCGAAAATAATACATTTAAAGGAGTGATTGTATGACTAAAAAACCAAAAAAACCTCACAAAGTGCCAATAGAAAATCATAAGACTGCTTCCTGGGCAAATATACAAAATGTAAAAGAAAAATCAAATGTGCCTATCCCAAGTGAAAATGAAGTAATAAACGCAAAAGAATGGGTAGAAGAAAACAAAAAATAACAATTCCGGGCATACGCCCGGAATTGTTATTCTGCCAGCTTTCTATATCTCTCGTATCTCTCTTTTGCAGTATCTTCTGCCTTCTGATAAAGTTTTTCCGCAATGTGAGGAAATACGTTTTTAAGTGAGGAATATCGTATCTCCCCCTCAATAAATTCTCTGAAAGATTTTGTCGGCTCTTTAGAATCAAGTACAAATGGATTTTTGCCTTCTTTTTTAAGCTCTGGATTAAATCTATAAAGGTGCCAGTAACCAGACTCCACTGCTTTTTTCTCCTCCATTATACTTGTCCCCATGCCTGACTTTATGCCATGGTTTATACAAGGAGCGTATGCTATTATAAGTGAAGGCCCTTTGTATTTTTCTGCCTCCACAAAAGCCTTTATCGTCTGGTTCATATTTGCTCCCATTGCAACTTGCGCCACATACACGTATCCATAGCTCATAGCCATCAAGCCTAAGTCTTTCTTGCTTGTCCTCTTACCTGCTGCCGCAAATTTTGCAACTGCTCCTAATGGCGTAGATTTTGAGGATTGCCCTCCTGTATTAGAATACACCTCTGTGTCAAGCACCAGTATATTTACATCTTCTCCTGATGCTATAACATGGTCAAGCCCTCCAAAACCAATGTCATACGCCCATCCATCTCCCCCTATTATCCACTGAGATTTTTTTACAAGAAAATCTTTTTTGTCAAGTATCTCTTTTATTATCTCATTCTCTGTATACCCGCCTCTATTTATAATATCCAAAATCTTTTTAGAAGCAATTTTAGATTTATCTCCATCCTCCATCCCATCAATCCACTCTTGGAATGCAGCCTTTAATTCATCGTCAATAGGCATATTTATAGCTTCTTTCATCAAATCTCTAAGCCTTTCCCTTATCTGCTTATTTGCTAAAAACATGCCGTAGCCAAATTCGGCATTGTCTTCAAAAAGTGAGTTAGCCCAAGCAGGCCCTTTTCCCTCTTTATTAGTAGTATAAGGAATAGAGGGTGCACTTGCCCCATAAATAGATGAACAGCCTGTGGCATTTGCTATCATCATCCTATCTCCAAAAAGCTGCGTCAAAAGCTTTATGTAAGGAGTCTCACCACAGCCGGGGCATGCGCCACTGAATTCAAACAGAGGCTTTGCAAATTGACTGCCTTTTAGAGTTGTCTTATCTACTAAATTATCTTTGACATCAAGAGTTACAGCATACTCCCAATTTCTCACTTCTTTTTCTATTTGTTCTTCAGCGGGTTTCATTATAAGAGCTTTTGTAGGTGCTGGACAAACATCTGCACAATTGCCACATCCTGTACAGTCTAAAGGACTTACCTGTATTCTATACCAAAGCCCTTCTAATCCTCTTCCTATTGCTTTTTTCAGTTTAAAAGTTGAAGGCGCTTTTTTCATTTCTTCCTCTGTTAATAAAAATGGCCGTATTACTGCATGGGGGCAAACATAAGAGCACTGGTTACACTGTATACAATTGTCTATCTGCCATTCGGGTATCAATACTGCAATTCCTCTCTTTTCATAGGCAGTCGTGCCAGTAGGAAATGTGCCATCTTCCATGCCGACAAAAGCACTTACAGGAAGGAGGTCTCCTTCATTTCTTTCCATAGGTCTTTGTATATTTTTAACAAAATCAGGCTCTGGCTTTACAATTTTTTGCCCTTCTTTTGCGTTTTTCCACTCCTCAGGCACTTCTACTTTTACAAGAGCTTCTATACTTTTATCTACAGCTCTTAAGTTCATCTCCACTATATCCTGCCCTTTTTTGCCATAGGCTTTCTGTATAGAATCTTTTAAATACTTAACCGCTTCTTCAAAAGGTATTATATTTATAAGTTTAAAAAACACCGTCTGCATTATCATGTTTATTCTGTTACCCAAACCTACTTCTTGGGCAATTGATATGGCATCTATTGTATAAAAATTGATATTGTTTTTAGCTATATATCTTTTCATTGAAGCAGGTAACTTCTCCTCCAGCTCATCTTTACTCCAAGGACAATTTAATACAAAAGTCCCACCATGTTTAAGTCCTTTTAAAACATCATAATTGTAAATAAAAGACTTATTGTGACAGGCAATATAATCAGCATGATTTACCAAATAAGAAGATTTAATCGGCTTTTTACCAAACCTCAAATGGGAAATAGTGGTGCCTCCTGATTTTTTGCTGTCATACTGAAAATATGCCTGCACATACAAGTCTGTGTTGTCCCCAATTATTTTAATAGCCGATTTATTCGCCCCAACCGTTCCATCAGAGCCTAATCCCAAAAACTTACAGCTTACAGTGCCAAGAGGTGTAGTCTCTACAAATTCACTTTCTTCTAATGATGTGTAAGTCACATCGTCTAAAATTCCTATGGTAAAACGGTCTTTTGGGGAGTCCTTTTTTAAATTGTCATAGACTGCAATAATCTGAGAAGGAGTTGTATCTTTTGAGCCCAGACCATATCTACCTCCTACTATGACGGGCTTTTTATCTTTGTTATAAAATAATTTAACCACATCAAGGTACAAAGGCTCTCCTATTGAACCCGGCTCTTTTGTCCTGTCTAATACGGAAATCTTTTTAACTGTATCAGGTAAAACCTCAAAAAAGTGTTTTTCAGAAAATGGCCTGTAGAGATGTACTTTAATTAAACCCACTTTTTCTCCTTTTTTTGTTAAATAATCAATCGTCTCTTCTATCGTGTCACAAACAGAACCCATAGCTACAATTATATACTCTGCGTCCTTTGAACCGTAATAGTCAAAAAGGTGATATTCTCTTCCAGTCAGCTCTTTGTACCTCTTCATGTAATCTTCTACTATGTCAGGAACCTTTCCATAAAATTTATTAGCAGCTTCTCTTCCTTGAAAATAAATATCAGGATTTTGTGCAGTGCCTCTTACAACAGGATGTTCAGGATTTAACGCTCTGTCCCTAAACTCTTTTACTGCCCTTAAATCTAAAAGTTTCGCAATTTCCTCATATTCCACCACTTCTATTTTTTGCATCTCGTGAGAAGTCCTAAAGCCATCAAAAAAATGCAAAAATGGTACCCTAGATTTTATAGCAGAAAGATGGGCTATAAATGCCATATCCATAGTTTCCTGTACATTGGCAGAACAAAGAAGTGCAAAACCTGTTTGTCTTACTGCCATTACATCCTGATGGTCGCCAAATATAGAAAGTGCATGAGTAGAAATAGCTCGGGCACTTACATGAAACACCCCTGGCAAAAGCTCTCCTGCAATTTTATACATATTTGGTATCATTAAAAGAAGCCCCTGTGATGCGGTATATGTGGTTGTCAAAGCGCCTGCAGTTAAAGAACCATGGACAGCCCCTGCTGCACCTGCTTCTGACTGCATTTCAACAACCTTCACGGGTTGACCAAATATATTCTTCTTGCCATGGGCAGCCCATTCATCAACATTTTCAGCCATTGGAGAAGAAGGCGTAATAGGGTAAATTGCTGCAACCTCCGTAAAAGCATAAGAGGCATAGGCAGCAGCTGTATTTCCGTCCATTGTAACCATTTTTCGCATAAAATAATCCTCCTTAACCCTTAACATGGTTTTTCTATCCAGATATATTATTTCATTAAAAAAGAATAATCATGCATCTAGACATAGAAGATAATTTTAAATATTTGTCTTCAGAGTTTTAATGATAGAACAGGTTCCTTTTTGCCTTTATAAAAAATATAGTCCATTAAAATTTTTTTGTAATGCAAGAAGGAATTTGTACAAATATATAGAATATATTATGTATTAAGATGAGTGTACAAGTAAAGGAGATGTCCATTATGGAAGGATATATGACCGCTGTTGTTAAACAACATCCCAAAGAAGGTGCAAATATAATAAAAAAAGAAATACCAAAAATAGGACCTGATGAGGTACTAATAAAAGTCAAAGCCACATCTATTTGCGGCACAGACGTTCACATTTACATTTGGAATGAATGGGCAAAAAGTCGGATAAAACCGCCTAAGATAATGGGACATGAATTTGTAGGAGAAGTTGTAAAAATAGGAGAAAATGTAACCTCAGTAAAGGTTGGAGATTTAGTAAGTGCGGAGACTCACATAGTATGCGGAAAATGTAAAGCTTGTAGAACAGGAAATGCCCATATTTGCGAAAATACGCTAATACTCGGTGTTGACACAGACGGTGCTTTTGCAGAATACATTAGAGTCCCTGAAAGCAATGTATGGCTAAACGATAAAGACATACCTCTGGAGATACTATCCATACAGGAACCTCTTGGAAACGCAGTCCACACTGTTTTTTCAGGAGACGTAGTTGGAAAATCTGTAGCTGTCATAGGGTGCGGCCCTATAGGCATGATGGCAATACCACTTCTTAAGACAACAGGTGCTTCAGCTATATTTGCAATAGAACCTGTCGAATACAGAATGGAACTTGCTCATAAATTAGGTGCAACACGAGTCATAAACCCACTTGCAGAAGACGTTGTCAATATAATAAAAAATGAAACAGAAGGCTACGGTGCAGATGTAGTTTTGGACTTCTCTGGAAGTCCCACTGCAATACGACAAGGACTTAAATATATAGCAAAAGGCGGAAGGATGTCTATTTTGGGTCTTCCTGACAATGAAGTTCCTATAGACATAACAAATGACGTCGTTTTTAAAGGCATAACAATAAACGGCATCACAGGAAGGCGAATGTACGATACCTGGTACAAAGTAAAGGGTTTATTGCGCTCTGGCCTTAAAGAAGCATTAAAACCAATAATTACTCATGCCTTCCCTCTTTCTGAATATGAAAAGGGCATGGAACTAATGATAAAAGGCCAATGTGGCAAGGTTGTGTTATATCCATAAACAAAAGGAGGTAAAAAAGATGCCACTTACAAGATTAAATGAAATTTTACAAAAAGAACTCGATGAGTTAAAGACTGAAGGTCGTGCTAAAGGAAAAGAACTTATCATAGTCGATGTAAAAAAACCAGAGGGTGAAAAAGGTCCACGTTTCTTTTTAAAAGGCTTTGGAGACAAAGAATTTATAAGGATGAACTCTAACTCTTACCTCGGAATGCAATTTAATGAGGAAGTAATAAAAGTAGAAGAGGAGAATGCAAGAAAGTTTGGCATTGGACCTGGAGCAGTGAGGTTTATAAGCGGAACCTATATAACACATAGAGACCTTGAGAAAAAGCTTGCTCAATTCCACGGCAGAGAAGATGCAATGATTTTTAGCTCCGCCTATATGACTGTAGTAGGTATCATCTCCTCTTTAGTAACTCCTGAAACAGTAATAATAAGTGATGAACTAAACCACAACTGTATTATAAACGCTATAAGACTTTCAAGACCCAAAGAAAGATATATTTATAAACACCTAGACTATAAAGATTTAGAAAATGGAATAAAGAGTTTTATTGGTAAAGCTAAACGCGCCATTGTAGTCACTGACGGTGTATTCAGTATGAGAGGAGATTACGCAGATTTAAAGAAAATTCAGGAGATTGCAGACAGATATGAGAAAGATTTTGAAGAAAACATAATAACTATAGTTGACGATTCTCACGGTGTTGGCGCTTTTGGCCCAACTGGAAGAGGCACAGAAGAAATAACAGGTGGAAAAGCTGACCTTCTCATCGGTACTATGGGAAAGGCATATGGTGTAAATGGAGGTTATGTAGTATCAAACGAGGTTATAACAACTTACTTGCGAGAAAAAACTATAACTTATATTTACTCAAATCCAGTAACACAATCAGAAGCTGCTTGTGTTTTAAAAGTACTTGAAATACTCGATTGCAAAGAAGGTCAAAAAAGACTTTTACACCTCAAAGAATTAGCAAAACTTTTTAGAGAAGGAATTGTAAAATTAGGATATGAAACTGTAGTAAGCGAGCATCCAATAGTACCACTTTTAGTTAGAGATGCAACAAGAACGATAGATTTAGTAAATTACCTCATAGATAACGGTATTCTTGCAACAGCCATAAACTATCCAGTGGTACCAAGAGGTAGTGAAAGTATCCGGTTTCAAATTAACGCTGACCATACAACTTTTGATATAAATTATGTACTGAATGTATTGGAACGTTACAGAAAAGAAAGGTGGAGCTAAAATAGTTAAATTTCATCTTCTCTTTGCTTTTTAAAAGGTCTCTTAAAGGGGCTTTTTGTTGTAGACAAATAATATTTTGTATGCTATAATTGTAGAGAAAAAGTGAAAAAACCCTTTAATTTAGCCCAGCGAGGCTAAAAAGGAGGAAAATAAAATATCTATATTTGCATCCTCCTTTAGAGGGTTTTTTTGTAAACAAAAAACTCAAAGGAGGTTTTTTTATGTCAAACAAAATATACGGAATCGAAGAAACCCCCCCTATAAAACAAGCAATTCCACTATCTTTTCAGCACGTATTTGCCATGTTTGGTGCAACAATTTTAGTACCTCTTTTAACAGGTCTTGACCCAGCTGTTACCCTCTTCACATCAGGGCTTGGAACTTTAATATTCCACTTGATGACAAAAGGAAAAGTACCTGCGTATCTGGGCTCTTCTTTCGCCTTTATAGCACCTATAATAGCTGCAACTAAGCAATTTGGTGTAAGAGGTGCTTTTACTGGTATGATAGCAGCAGGCCTTGTATATATAGTGGTATTCATAATCATAAGCTTGACAGGCATCGATTGGTTAGAGAAATTGCTTCCCCCTGTTGTAGTAGGCCCTGTAGTTATGATAATAGGCCTAAGCCTTGCTCCTGTAGCAATAGCTCAAGCGCAAAAAGATTTAGCTACAGCTCTGTTTACAGCGGCATTAATAATCATATTCAGCATGTTTGGCAAAGGATTTATAAAAGTCATACCCATACTTTTAGGAACAATTGGCGGATATATATTCGCGATAACAAGAGGTCTTGTAGACTTTGAGCCTGTTTCAAAAGCTTCCTGGTTTGCAATTCCCAAATTCTCCTTCTTAACAGGACATACTCCGGAACTGGCATGGGGTGCTGTCTCTTTGGTTGCGCCGCTGGCCTTAGTCGCTATAATTGAAGACTTAGGGCACGTCCTCGTAATAGGAAATATCGTTGAAAAAGATTTAATAAAAGACCCTGGATTTCATAGAGTAATGCTAGGTAATGGCCTTGCAACATCAATTGCGGCACTTTTTGGCGGACCACCCAGCACAACTTATGGTGAAAACATTGGAGTCCTTGCAATAACAAGAGTCTATAGCTCAAAAGTTATTCAAGGTGCAGCTATAATAGCAATACTTTTAAGCTTTATACAAAAAATAGGCGCTTTGATAGAAGTAATTCCGCAACCTGTTATGGGCGGAGTGACAATAATACTCTTTGGAATGATTGCGGCAGCAGGTATGAGAACACTTGTTGAAAATAAAGTTGATTTTTCTGACAGCAGAAATCTCATAATAGCTTCTGTAATACTGACTTTGGGTGTAGGCGGTATAAAAATAGCCTTCGGAAACTTCGTCTTTGAAGGCATAGGTCCTGCCACCTTAGCAGGAATACTTCTAAACCTTGTCTTGCCCAAAATCAACTTAGCAAAAGCAAAAAAGTCAGAAAAAACTTCAACCTCAAAAGAAGCCGTTCACGAAGCATAAAAAAGAGGGGACTTCCCCCCTCTTTTTTATGCTTTTTTGTTTTGCCACAGCTCTTACAAGAAATACAAAAAAGAGCCCATACACTTATGTACAGGCTCTTTTTTTAATTATCTATAATCTCCCAAAAGTCTTATATAGTCCTCTAAACTTCCATCCTCTAAACATGTTTCAATAATCTTCTTACCAAGAGGGTCAAGTTCAGGTACTAAGAATTGCTTTAATTCTCTTTTGAAGAATTCATTTAACATCTCAGCACCTTTGTCATATCCATCATCCCCTACTTCGGGCTGCTTGTTAACTTGCAGTAATTCGCGAGGAATAAAACTTCCGTTTATTTTTAATGTATTTAAAGCATAACCGAGGAGACTGCTTCTCGCTGGTGTAACTTGATCTGGTCTAAATCTTACACTCCCTCTTCTTGCAAGATATTCACGAGCTATCCATTCGGGCATAAATCCTACTTTCCACACTCCTATATATTGGTTTGGAACGAGAATGTATCGAGTACCTGGTGTATTTATAATCTGCTGCAATAAAAGATTAGCGTGAATTACTCTTTTACCCGTTGCAAAAGGCCAATAAGAACCTACACCTTCGCTTTCGAGTCCACTTGTTCCTACTATACTTGGATTAGCGTGACCTCTCGGTGCAACTAATCTCCACAGCCAAGCAAGAGCAGGAGGCAACAAATGTAGAATTCCTATTATACCGTAGGAAGGCTTTTCTTTTGAAGAAGGTGGAGTCCTTACGCCAAAACTTCTCACGTCTACTTCTACAGCTTCATCAACTACATTTGGCATAAATCTTCTCGGCATAACTACACGAGGATTGGGACAAGGTTTGCCAGGTGCATCCATAATATGTTCCCATATAAGACACGTGGACTTAGGTACTCCTTCTATGTTTAAAAAGATTAAAGGTTCTTTCGGATATATACACAACTTTTCAAGATGAGGATCTGTTCCATATTCATTTATGTGGTCTACTCTTATAAACCAGCCTTTTTCTGCATCTTTTATAACTAACTTTTTCCCTTGCTGCAAAGCGGGATGGCACAAAGCCATATCATCAGTTACAGGTTGTAGCTCACAAGCTTCTTTTAGGTCTACGTATATTTCGTCCCCAGTCACCAAATTGCGCCCTACTTTTATACGTCCATCAGGCTCTCTGTGAATTTGCTCCAGCATCTCGCTTTTTCCGCCACCACTGGCACCTTCATGCATAATAGTCAAAATATTGTCATAAGGAGTAATTATCCTTACTGTAGAAGCATGAGCAGTAATCCATTCTTCTTTTTCACCGATTGTCAGAAGCACACCATATATTCCTTTCTTAGCACTGGGACCAAGATATAAATTATACGAAAAAAGCTCATGTAAATTTTCTAAGCGGTTATGGACAACTACCTGTTTTCCGTTAAAATGAGTATGCCTAAAAGGTGGAGCCAAATAAACAATGGCTCTTGGCAAAAAACTTTCTGGTATTTCACCTTTTGGGATAAAACCCTGTATGTCTGCAAGAGCAGTGGCAAAAAAACCTGCATTATCAGGCGCTATTAAAAGAGAAGGGTATCCGTACTCATCTCCACCAGACATAAAAGGCATGACAATTAAATTTTGCTTTTTCAGCCATTCAAAAGTTTTCTGCCTTAATTCGTCAAAATCATATCCATACCTATCCGCAAACCTGGGTTTATCTGTCTCCCCATTATCAGCAACTACAAGACAATCTGGCTCTCTTCTTCTCATATAAGGCTCAGGATAATTAACTGCTAACCCATTTTTACACCTTGCCACAGTCGCTTCTAATACTTTCCCTTTTTCTGGAACGTCATAAAAAATTTCAAAAAAGTCATTCTTCCCTCCAACAGAAATTTCGAGAAGATGTTGTCTACTTTCTGGAATTGTTATTTTAGGACACACTTTTAATATTTCTTCTACTTCTTCTGATAGTCTCATTTTATTTATAATTTCCATTGTTTCCTTATTAATAATGAGAGAAAAGTCCAACTTATACCACCTCACAATAATACGTATAAGAATATTATACAAAAAAAAATTTAGCTTTGCAATTTGAATAATAAAATTTGCAAAATAATTTTTAGTATGTATCTACATTCCGAACTTTTTGTCATAATATCGTTCTTTTACGCACATATCTTCTGTAATCTTTTACATCGATGAAATTTTTGAATCGCATTCTTGCAATTTTGATTAGTAATAGGTGATAAAAACAAAAGCACTCCTAATGGAGCGCTTTTACTTATTCACTTCAGCTTGCTTTTCTAGACCTTTCAATTTCAATATATAATTCATTTCAAAAACTGCCGCTTCTATTAGTTTATCGATTTCTTCGTCTGTTAACCTATTGCCAACCACTTTTTTTAATAAGTTAAAAACTTCCGCTTTTTTATCAGGTCCTTTACCTGGCCCTATTTGCTGCTCTATTGCTTGCACAAAAGTTTTTGCAATTTCATAGTATCTCTTCATTTTTTCCATACTAATTTTGGTATTTAAATAATCAATCAAATACCCAAGTGCGACCATTATAACGAGTTGAACACCAGCTGTCAAAATTGTCATGACCAAATCCCTCATTTATCTCCCTCCCAATATTTTTAATATTACAGAAACAACTTCTCCCCAAGTGACATAACTTTTAGGGTCATAATGTTTATCTATAATTCCTTTCATCTGTAATTTTTCAATATCATCTGTTTGCTTATAATTTACGCTTTTTAAGAATTTAATTGTGCCATTTGCAATCCCTTGTGCAAAAGCATCCGGCTTTTGTAAAAGCAAATCTAAATTTTGTGGATTTGACATAAAAGCTGTTTCAACTAGTATCGCAGGCATTACAGTATGCTTCAGTACATAAAAACTTTCATATTTTACTCCTCTATTTGTTGTTTTTAACATTTCTACTATTTCATTTTGTACATATTGGGCTAAATTTCGTCCTGCTAAACTTCTGGGATACGCGTAAGTTTCCGTACCATTTGCGGAAGGATCTGTAAAGCTATTACAATGAATAGAAATAAAATAATCTGCTTTGCTCTTATTGGCAATATCACACCTTTGCTGTAAGTCTACTGTTTCATCTTTATCTCTTGTCATTATTACACTGATATTTTCCTTCACTAAAATATCCCTTATTTTTAAAGCTATATTTAGATTTATATCTTTTTCTTTATAATCACCCACAACAGCACCAGGATCCTTTCCTCCATGGCCGGGGTCAACAGCTATTAGCATATTAATCACCACCATCAAAATAATTTTTCCAACCTTTCTTTTATCATATAATATGCAGAAAAAAATAACAAGTTTATGAAAATTATCTTCTATCTCTTTCTAAATCAAAAATGACTTTTTCAATGTACCACTTTTCAGTTCGACCTGGATATTTAACTTTAAGACGCTGTATCTGAAGCTGAAGGGATTTTTCAGCTTGCTCCATTGAAGATAAAAACATAAGTTGCCTGTACTTTTGTTTAAGATGGTAAATTTCAATCCTCGGTTTTACTATAATAGCAATTACAATTAAAAATATTATAATAGCCACATATACCATTTATTTATCTCCTTTCATATACCTTTTCTTTTATCCAATTTAAAATATCTTCAAACACTTCCTCCCGATTAATCTCATTTAAAATTTCATGTCTCTTACTAGGATAAATTTTTATATCTACTAATGTACTACCCACGTTTTTGTAAATTCCATAAAGTCTATTTACTAATCTTCCATATTCCTCCACAGGATCCTCTTCACCTGAAATTATAAAAATAGGCAAATTTTGAGGTATGTTTTGCAGTCTCTCTTTTTTATATAAATTTAAAAGTGCCCATTATTAACATTTTCCCAACAATGAAGATATATTTTTTCTTCATCTTCGCCTTTTATAAAGTACCCCTTATAATCCTCCATTTAAACTCCCTCTTAAGGTTTTTGTTATACTACCTAAATAATTCCTTTCCAAAATTATACCACTTTTAATCTCTTTTACAAATAGCTTTTTTATTTTCTTTTAATAAAAATGACCCCTTTCACAAAAATTTCGTCTATATAAAAAAACGGTAAAATATGATATAATATAAAATAACTCTTGGCAGAGTAGGTGTCTCGCGTGAAGTGCCGGAGGATGGGACGTTGCCTTCATTCTGGCAATTAGTCATAGCCATTGGAATAGGCCAGCTTATATCTTCTGTAATACTTGTACCTTATTTTATCCAATTGCTTTTCCATTTGTCATTTAAAACCGAATAAAAAGGAAAAAAGTAATACAATATAATTGGATATAAAGGAGGCACAATATATTATGGAAAGTGAAGAATTTCTTGACTTTGCACCAATTAAATTTGTTGGCATTGATGACAAAGAAGAGCAAAATCGTATAATAGATGTTCTCATGTCTGTTGTTGATCCAGAAATCGGTATAGATATTATAAACCTTGGGCTTGTTTATGAAATTCACAAAGAAGATAATAAATTATACATTATAATGACACTAACAGCATTAGGTTGCCCACTTGCTGATGTGTTGTCAAATGAGGTAAAAAACGAAGTACTTTCAATTGGAGATTATAGTGAGGTAGAAGTAAAAATTGTATATTCACCTCCATGGGATCATGATCGTCTATCTTCATTTGCAAGAATGGAACTCGGATTATAAAAAGGCGGTTTAAAACCGTCTTTTTATATAGCTCAAAAAAACAATAATTAAAAATTTAAAAAAGAATTGAATACTATCAATTCTTCAGTTAGAATAAAAGCAGAAGCAATTAAAAAAGTATTTTAGATAACAAAATAAAATTTTTTGCCAGATATAACTTAATGGGGGATAAAAATGAAGGTGTTTGATATCAAAAGAAATGATGAATGCCTTTGTGGAAGTGGGAAAAAATATAAAAAATGTTGTATGACTAGAGTAGAGCAAATTGAAAGAGAAATTTTAAGTTTACTCACTAAAGAAACCTTTATTCTTTCTGAAGAAAGGGAGTTTATTCGAGTTATAAGTATTTTATATGGTATTGACCTATCTGAAACGAAGGATTATCTCAATGTAGAAAAATTATCAAAATTGATTAAGGATACATGGACTAAGGAAGAAAATTTTTCACAAGCCGATATAATTAGAAAGTTAGAAGAAATCGCACTATTTATATTTAAAGATGAAAGATTAAAAGATCTGAGAATACCTGGTAATATACTTATAGGGATAAATTTTGAAGATGATGCAGAAGTGGAGAAAAAAATTGATAAATTAATATCATCTATGATTAATGACCAATTTTTAATAGAAAATTATCTCCTGGAAATTTCTTATGCCTTGCAAAATTACAAATTTGATGAAAAAGAGTTGCAAAATCTATTCCATTTAATAGGATTAGCTATATCAGATAAATACGAATCCCTATTAAGAGTTATCATAGTAGCTACAATGCTTGAAGTATCTGAAGCCTTAGAAGAAATAAAAAATATTAGCGAAAATGATGAGGAAAGAGAAAAGAAATTTTTTGAAATAGTTGCCAAATATCCCTCTTTTAATGAATATATTAGCAGTAAAATGCTCGATACTATTGAAGAGGACTTAAATAAAGTATTTAAAGAGCAAATAGACGTTCCTTTTTTAATAGCTTATTTATTTTTCCTCAAATTTTATCTAATAGGGTTAGAATTATATCTTTTAGAAAAATCATCGATAGATTCTGCTAAAAACCTTACATATTACATTTTAGATGAAATATTGAGAGAACCTTTAATATTGAAAAAAGCCTATGAAAGCATTTTAGACAGTTTATATGCTAAGACAGAAAAAGTTGATGACAAAAATGTAAAAGAAAGTTTTGAAAAAGTATTAGCTTTTTTAGACATGCCTCCAACTGAACAAAGAATAGAAATATTTAAGAAGTTACTTTTAATAAATATTTTTGGTTATCTTCGCACTTTCCCAAAGTATATCGAAGAAATTGATGAAACAGTAGAAATTGAAGCATTAGTTTCTAATGAATTTTTTAATAAATACACTTCCTATTTAGAGAGCAACCATTTGATTAAAGAAAGTAACTTATTAAAAAAATTTTATTATGATTTTAAGAATAAAATGAACAATTTAAATAAAATCGCCCCACTTATTCTAGAAAAAATCAAATCATTAACAACTTAATTTTAAGTAGGAGCTAAATAATTATTTGGCTCCTACTTGCATTGTTCTATATAATCAACCATCAAAATTTGCCTCAATGATTTTGTCCACATATTTAAAAATTATCTGCTGCCCTTCTGGATCCCCATATTTAACTTTGTAATTACCTGGCCATTCCGGATTTATAGGTCCAAGCCACGAAGGAGCTCCTTCATCAGGTACCCCATCATTATCTTTATCCCATTTGCTATCCCAGTACCACCTGTAATTCTCCGCTTCACCTATACTAAAATATGACAGTACTATTTTGGGTGGGATTTGAACTATTTTTTAAGGAATTAATTTCTCCTGCAGTAAATTTATTTTCATCTGTGCCATCTTTAGAATAGTCAATTACAACAAGATTGAAATCTGTTTTTCTATCGCTTTTAAATCAATGTTTTGCAACTGATACATAAAATTTTTTATGTA
This sequence comes from Thermoanaerobacter sp. A7A, assembly GCF_000445185.1. Classification (GTDB taxonomy): domain Bacteria; phylum Bacillota; class Thermoanaerobacteria; order Thermoanaerobacterales; family Thermoanaerobacteraceae; genus Thermoanaerobacter. Next base: position 1,536 of record NZ_AVAF01000162.1, on the reverse strand, counting down.
CACGATGCTACAATTGAGCCTTTTTCAGAAAAGATAAAATGTGCTGTATCGGAAGCTTGATCGCTTGCCCATTCTTCTGTTTGATACAAATAATTAGATAAATCTTGCTCAGAAGTAAAAATTCTACATCCTACCCAGTTGGGGTTATCGTGTAAATGTGAACCTCTTGAGTAAAAATAAGGATTATATTTATGTAGAAAAATTATCAAAATTAATAGATAAGGGGTGACAGAGGAAGAAAATTTTTCACAAAAAGCTGTAGCTAATATGTTAGAAGAAGTTTCAGTATTTATGTTTCAAGATGAAAGGTTAAGAAGGCTGAGAATACCTGGTGATATGCTAATAGGTATGAATTTTGAAGAGCAAGAAGAAGTGAAAGAAAAAATAAATGACTTGATATCTCAGATTGATGACCAAATTTTAATAGAAAATTATCTTTTGGAAATTTCTTATGCGTTACAAAATTACGAATTTACTGAGAGGGAAATAAAAAATCTATTTCATTTGATAGGATTAGCTATATCAGATGAATACAAATCTCTCTTAAGAGTTATTGTAGTAAAGTGCTTTGCAGCTATATGAAAAATTTTCAAGTAAAAATTTAATAAAGAACGAAGAAGGAGATTGCGTAGTGGTTGTCGAAATATAACATAGAGTTTCTTCCTTTGTGGGTTTTGGGTTTCGGTAATTCCTACCTTCGACACTAAAGGGAGGGAAGCCTTCTTTTTCTCAAATCTTTTTGTATCAAGTATTATAAGGTTTGATAACCCCCTAAATTAGGGGTTCATCTGATATAACTTGGTACGGGGGGAGAGGTGAATGAAAGAAAATTTTTATGGAGTTTATGAAGAAGTGTGGCATCAATGGAACGACTTTCAAAACACCATGACTATCTCAAAACAAATCGTTAGGTCGGAAATACTTAAATCTTGGGAAAGGAGCAAAATTGCAGGCGTCGATCCGTACCAGGAACAAGGACAAGAAATTATCGAGGGTGCCGCTTTAAAAGAAGTCAGAGAAAAACAAGAAGAACTAATTCAAGCTGCTAGGCCGATTATGGAAAAGCTTTTATCGCTGTCTGGTGACTATGGTTTCCTTGCAGTTTTAGTAGGAGAGGACGGTTATATATTAGAAACATTAGGGAATAACAAGGAAACTATAGACCTAGCTCGAAGAACCAATTTCATTCCTGGCGCATGCTGGCGAGAAGATAAAGTTGGCACTAACGGTATAGGAACTGCAATGGTTATAGGGCAAGCCCTTGATGTAACTGGGGCTGAACACTTCTCTCGTGGACTTCACTCTTGGACATGTACTGGTTCTCCAATTTTTAGTCCGGAAGGAAAACCTATTGGAGTTATTGATCTTTCGGGACCTTGGTACCGAGAAAATAAACTGGCATTAGCTACTATAGTATCTTCTGCAATTGCGATTGAAAACAATTTGAAGCAGAGTAAAGCCTTTAAAGAAACTTTACCTTACAGACAACTCTCAGAATACTTCTTAGAAAACAACAGTGATCCCTTATTAGTGATG
>NZ_AVAF01000161.1 GCF_000445185.1 Thermoanaerobacter sp. A7A | reverse complement strand
ACCTTACCGACAACTCTCAGAATACTTCTTAGAAAACAACCCTAATCCCTTATTAGTGATAGATAATACAGGAAGATTAATCAAGGTTAATTATGCATCTGAGAAATTTTTGGGATGGAAAAAAGAAGATTTAATAGGACGAAGAGCTGATGAAATATTTGACAATTCGCAGGAAATCCTATTCCTCATAAAAGCGCGGCAGAGTATAAAAAACAAGGAAATATTAGTGCAAAGTAGAAAAGGTATCTTGCGGTGTAGCGCAGATGTTTCACCTATAAGTGGTTATTACAATGAAAATGTAGCGGCTCTAATAGCTCTAAAAATGCATGAAGGTAGTCAATTTTATATAAGCTCTCCTCCAGCCTTAAAAGGATTCGAAGTAATATTGGGAAATCATCCCTGTTTGCGTGAAAGTATACGATTAGCCCAAATTGCAGCAAATAGCGATGCACCAGTCCTTATTTTAGGAGAGACAGGGACAGGGAAAGACCTTTTTGCAAGAGCCATTCATGAGGCTAGCGGTAGGAAAGGACCTTTTGTGGCGATAAATGGTGGTGCTTTGCCGCGAGAATTAATTGGAAGTGAGCTTTTCGGCTATGTAGGCGGAGCTTTTACCGGTGCACGGCCAGAGGGCAAGCCAGGTAAGTTTGAACAAGCACAAGGAGGAACTTTATTTTTAGACGAGATAGGCGATATGCCTATGGATATACAGGTTTACCTTTTACGAGTGTTGGAAGAAAAAAAGGTAGTTCGAATAGGTGGGCATAAGGAGATACCGTTAGATGTTCGAATTATTGCTGCGACCAATTCGGATTTAACGAAGTTAGTAAGAGAGAAAAAATTTCGAGAGGATTTGTATTATCGCCTGAGAGTTCTCACTATTCATTTATGCCCGTTACGAGAACGCAAAAGTGATATACCTCTTCTTTTTCAACATTTTGTCAATAAATTTTCGCAAAAATTAGGCAAAAATATTACCAATATTGATCCATCAATTTGGCCTTTATTAAGTAATTACGACTGGCCAGGAAACATTAGGGAATTGAGAAATGTGGCAGAATGGGCAGTGAATATAGCAGAGGGTAGTACAATTTCTGTTAATCATTTGCCACCTTACTTGTCTGGCTCTCAAACTATCCGCGAGGACAGTAATAGC
>NZ_AVAF01000160.1 GCF_000445185.1 Thermoanaerobacter sp. A7A | reverse complement strand
TCAGTGTGGCTATGGGCGTCTATCAAGCATTAGAGGCGGCCAAAGAACTAGAAAAAGAAGGTATAAGTGTTGAGGTTCTGGACCTAAGGACATTGGTACCGTTAGACCGCGAAGCCATAATAAATACTGTAAAAAAGACCCACAGAGTATTGGTGGTGGATGAAGACTACCTGAGCTATGGTATGAGCGGAGAAGTTGCTGCAACTGTAGTTGAGCATGCTTTTGACTACTTAGAAGCGCCTGTAAAAAGATTAGCGGTTCCAGACGTGCCTATACCATATTCTCGTCCTTTGGAGCAGTTTGTATTACCTTTAAGTTCTAAAATTGTGAATGCAGTTAAGGAATTGCTCAGGTCATAATAATGAAATTTCAAAGCAGGAGGACTGATATCTTATGCCATACGAATTTCGCATGCCTAACGTAGTATCAAATGGAATAGAAGGGTTTGTGGTGAATTGGTTCAAGGATGAAGGACAGCCAGTACAAGCAGACGAATTGCTGCTGGAAGTACAATTTGAAAAAGTAGTTGTTGAAATCCAGGCTCCAGTAAGCGGCATACTTACAAAAATCCTATGCCCCCAAGGCCATGTAGTCAAGGTTGGGCAGCCGCTCTGCTTGATCGAAGAAGAGGCCACGGAGGTGGCTGGAGGTAGTGAATCTGCGACACCTCCAGTCTATGCGCCAGAGGAAACAACCCACATCCACGGCGAAACGGAGCTAACAACCCAGAGTACTCCAATGGATTCCCAAGTCCATAGTAGCAACACGAGCGATGTAAGAGCCACTCCTGCAGCCCGTAAGCTTGCCCGTGAATTGGGAATTCCTCTGGAGGCAGTGCCGGGAACCAGCCCGGGTGGTCGTATTACTGAGGAGGATGTTAAGAAATTTGCACAACGTTCTGAAAAGACAGATTTAAAAGCAAAAAGGATACCCCTCACTCCTACTCAACGTTTAGTTGGTGCGAGGATGTTACAAAGCCTGCGAGAAACTGCACAGTTTACATTAGGGCGGGAGATAGATG
>NZ_AVAF01000159.1 GCF_000445185.1 Thermoanaerobacter sp. A7A | reverse complement strand
TTTTTTTTTTTTTTTTTTTTTTTTTTTTAATTTTTAAGAAGGATTTATGCTTTTTTTGTCGAATATAGTACTTTAATAGATAATAATGTAAAAAACAAAACAGTTAGCTATTTATATTTTGCTTTTGTAAATAAGTTATAACTTGAAAATAACTAAAAATTTTATATTGTCTTTTTCTAAAAAAATAATCACCCATATTACATTAGATGACAAATGCCGGCCCGATGACAAATAACTGTATATAAGGCATGGATATCAGAATAAATATATATTTGAATATAGAATATCCATTGAAGTGCCTAACATGCGGGGGTGTTTTTATGAAAATAGAATTAAGTGATGTTTTGAAGAAAATGGGGGTTATTGTAGAAATTTCGGATGATGAAATGGTTGCAACCTTGAAAAAAACCCTTTCTTCTTCTTGGGATAATGTAGATATTCATGAATTTTTAAATATACTGGAAAGCGATCTTCGTAAGAATGGAATTATAGTAAGTGTAGATAAAAGTGCGTTAATTAGCGTATATACCCAAAATAAAAAAGAGGCAGTAATAGCAAGAGGAATACCATATAAAAGTGGCAGGGATGGTTATCTGGAATTTATCATAAAAACCGATAAGCCGAGAATTCTTTATACCGAAACATTCTCTGAAGAAGATATATTTAAGATGGCAAGTATACCCTTTGCAAGAAAAGGTGATGTTATCGGAAATCTGCATAAACCCATAAAAGGTGAAAATGGAATTAGCGTAAGGGGTAGAATTATAAATGCACCGCCTGTAAGAGACGTTGAAGTAAAAATTTTAAGTAATTCCATAGTTTTTAAAGAAGATGAAAATAAGATAGTTGCAATGGCTGATATAAGACCGATTGTACATAAAAAAGACGAAAATGATAAATTTGTATATTTTTTTAATTCTATTCCTATGTTAATTTACAAAGGAAGTATCACGAAAAATTCAAGACCTGTAACATTCGATGGTGATGTTATAATAAACGGAAATGTCGAAAAAGGTAATCAAATAATTGTTTCAGGAAATGTTCAGATACTTGGTTCAGTTTACGAATCAGCAATTCATGGAGGTCAAAATATTATTATCTATGGTGGAATTGTTAATAGCCAATTACATGCCGGTTTTTTACCAGAAAATATTTTTGATAAAATAGAACTTCACGCTGTAAATCTTATTGTTGAGAAATTATCGGCAATTTTTGCCCATATTAAAGAACTACCAACTGTTATGAATAATTCCAGAGATTTAAGCGAGAAAATCAAATTAATCGAAACCTTAAAAGAAGAGTTAAAAACATCATCAACGGAAATAAGTATGATACGCAGTTCAAATGTACTTCAAAATCTTCTGGAGGATTTAAAAAGTCTCGTTAAAACGCTTAACAACATTTTGGATTACGACATTATTGGTCTTATAAAACATTTGAATTCGTTAAAAGAAATCTTTGAAAAAATCCTTTTCATATCAAGTGTTCTAGACGAGGAACCTGAAAACAAGGGACATATACTTGCAAAATGGGTTCATGACAGCAAAATTTATGCTATGAAGGACGTAATTATAACCTCAGAAGCAGGTTGTTATAATACAAAAATTTCTACAAATGGTTCAGTTTCCATTAATGGTAAGGTTAAAATGAGTACGATCGAATTTAAGAAAAATATTTTCATAAAAGAAGCCGGATCGCTTGGCGTCGGCAGTCACGTATTATTAAAGGGAAGTAAAAATTCAATAGTAAAAATTCTTTACGGCTATGAAGGAGTCGAATTATACTTTGATAAAATAGGCTACAAATTAAAAAATGGTGAAAAAATAAAATTATATTTAGACAAAGATGAAAAAGTCGTTGAAGACATTATTTAATTTGTTGCAGTTGGCTTTTAACCGTCGACCGAATATGAAAGGATGATTTATGTGTTGAAGAGGAAGGAACTTAGAGATAAGAAGTATTATTATGATTATTTGACCCATCTTCCAAACAGATATTTTTTATATGAGTATTATAGCTCTAGCAATTGCCAATTTGTTGTTGCACTCCTTGATTTTGATAATTTCACATACATTAATGATTCCTATGGACATCATTTTGGGGATAAAGTGTTAGTTGAAATAAGCAAGATGCTGCTTGAAATAGTAAAAGAAAAGGGAAAGATTTTCAGGTTTGGAGGTGATGAGTTCGTTGCCCTTTTCCACTGTAATTTGGATGAAGCAATAAGCGTTATAGAAAATGTTATAGAAACGTTTAATTATGTTTTCAAAGTTGAGGAAAAAGATATCTTAACAACAGTGAGCGCAGGCATTTATGTATCAAAAGTAGGCGAACATATAGATGATATTATAAGAAAAGCAGATGCTGCAATGTTTGAAGCTAAAAAGTTGGGCGAATCAAAATATGTCATTTTTGACAAAACTATAGAGGACAAGATCATCAAAAAAGCTGAAATGATGCTAGATATCAAGAAAGCGATGTTAAACAACGAGTTTTACCTTTTATTTCAACCTATTTATGATTTGAGAGTAAATAGGATAAGGGAAGTTGAAGCCCTTGCAAGGTGGAAGAACGACAAATATGGCGACATTTCTCCTTCTCGATTCGTTCCAGTGCTTGAAGAGACTGGTCTTATCAAAGAATTTGGTATTTTTATTATTGAAGATGTTTTTAAACAAATAAAAGATTGGCAGAATAAGGGCATCGAGCTTAAGGTTAACATCAATGTTTCTCCCCTTCAGCTTAGGGAGGATGAGTTTTTCTTTAAATTTGATGAGCTTATTAGTAAATACAATATACCATCAAATCTCATCGGCATAGAATTTACTGAAACTCAAATATTAGACATTAAAGGGCAAAAGGTAAATAAAATAGACGAATTTTTAAGAAGGGGAATAAAGATTTCGCTAGATAATTTTGGTGTTGGATATTCTTCCTTAATAAACATGGTAGAGTTTCCTATAAGCATTATTAAGATGGACAAAAGCCTTATTGACAGGATTGACGAAAACAAAGTAAAAACATTAATTAAGGGAATTTTGTATATCTCAAAGGAAATGAACTATGAAGTCGTAGCGGAAGGGGTAGAAACAGGGGAACAGCTTAGTATGCTAAAGGAATGGGGTTGTGACAAAATACAAGGCTATTATATATCGAGACCTAAAACTTCAGAGGAGATAGAATTGATGTTTAGAACGTGAACGTAAAAGGAAGTAAAAACATACTGAAAAATGTAAAAATAACAACTTTACTTTTTATTCTAATAGGATTAGTTGCCATTTTTTTGGAATAATTTCATTGAAGCGGGTGACCCTCACAATCTTTCTATATCCTTTTAATTCCCCTTTAACTGTCGTCTAGAAAAATTTTTTCTAGCATACGTGCAACACCTAATTTATCATTTGAGCTAGTAATAAAATCTGCTTTTTCCTTTAGTAAAGGAATTGCATTTTCAACTGCAATTCCGACTCCTACAGATTCAACCATCTCAACGTCATTTACTCCATCACCAAATGCCATAACTTGATCCATTGAAATACCCAAATAGTTACAAAGTAATTCTACAGCCACAGCTTTAGTTATATTTTTAGAATTAACTTCAAAATTATCATTTTCTATAATAAAGGTAAATTCATCTTTCAAAGGTTTAAACATTTCTAATGCGCTCTTAATGCGTTCGGGAGTATCATATACCACAATTTTTAAAGGATCTTTATTTAGATGAGAAAGTTTACCTTTTCCCACTTCCACAAAAGGAACCTTATGTATTTTTGAGAAAAGATAAGTCTCTTCTATAGCCTCTTGAACATATAAACAATCATCCGCATAAAATTTTATATAATAATTATTTTCTTCTAAAATTTTAATAATAGGCTTAATTTTTTCTCTTGAGATTGGAAACGTGTAAAGTGGAGGTTGCCCTATACTTGATATATAAGCTCCATTATAGCAAATCACAGGAATTTTAATTCCCAACAATTTTGCAATTGTACAGGTAGAACGAAATGTCCTACCTGTAGCTAATGTAACAAGGATTCCTTTCTTTTGCACTTTCTTCATTGTTGATATTGTCTTCGGATGAAGATTACCATTTGAATCTAATAAAGTCCCGTCAATATCAACTACTGTAAGGCGAATATCCCGCATTATTCAACAACTCTCTTTACAATTGTCGCTAATTCTTCCACATCTTCTATTCTTGTTAAACCTGTTGTTTTATCAATAATTGAAGTGTAAACGTGAGGTATCACAGTCTGAATACCATTTTTCAAGCAAACTTCTAGAACAGAAGGTAATGATTTTTTGTCAATTCCTCCTGTTGGTTCAAAAATAGTTATACCGTGGTTAATACACGCTTTAACCATTTCCTCTACTTCTTCAAGCCGTTTGTTTCCTTCTATTGGGAAAAACTTTACTGAAGGAACACCTATCTCCGCCAACATCGCTGCTGCTAAATCACATGACACCATTTCTAAGTATTTTTCACTAGTTGGTCCTGTTGAAATAAATACTTTTCCTGGTATACCAGAAGGTCTAATTAGAGCATTTACTATGGTATGTTCACTTTTAACTGCTTTTAATGCTCCTAAAGTATACCCTGCTGCCGTGAAAACTTGATTTACGTGTGCGGGCTTAGTGGCAATAGCAAACTCTAGTACCTTTTGCCATTGTAGTGGATCCCCTGCACCAAGTCCAATAGAAACAGGTATTCCTGCATTTTGAAATTCAAAAACCTTTTTAATCGCTTCTTCTGTAGAATCGAACTCTTTTGTCAAAATCCCAATAAATACTTTTCCTTCTGTTACCTCTACAATCTCTTTAGCATTCTTTAAATTCTTTGCTAATACATTTAATCTAACTTCCATTTTTCACACCTCATTATACTCTTAAAATTTCTTTTATTCGATTAACAATTATTTTTTCTTGCCCTGGAAGCAAAGGACGAGGATCAATACTTATAATACCTAAATTTGCATAATGATTCCTAGTAAAAATTGCAGGTTCCCCTCTTTCTAATTGTTGTATAATTTCATGCGTTGAAATGTTTAATCTCTCTTCGTCAAATTTTAATTGAGCACGATAAATTTTTCTTCCAGCTTCATCCTGCACAACCGAAGCAGTTATTCCATCGATATTTTGAAACTGATCAACTATCCATTGAACTTGCTGTAATTGTTTTTCTATGTCTTCTACTTTATTTTTATAAATCTCTAATGCAGCAATTAAACCCATAATTTGTTCTTTCCCAACTTTCATTGCCCTTCCAATACCCTTGTACTGCAAACGACAAGCTTCAATTAGTTCTTTTTTTCCACAAATAAAACCTGAAGTAGGACCTTCTATAGCCTTACCGCCACTATATATTACAAGCTCCGCCCCCATTTGAATATATTTCTGTATATCTTCTTCTGCAGCTGCATCTACAATTATTGGAATATTATTTTCTTTGCTAATTTCAATTATTTCAGGAAGAGATAACATACCTTTTTGAACAGCATGATGTGATTTTACATAGAAAATTGCAACAGTTTTTTCTGAAATTGCATCTATAATATGACTTTTTTCAACATAGTTTGTTTGGCCTACTTCAACTATTTTACCTCCACCTAATCTAATCATTTGTAGTATAGAAGCTCCAAAATTAATCGAATGTCCTTTTTGGATGATAACCTCATTTCTCAAACCTTCACTATACGGTAACTGCTCAATAAGAGTTAAATTCTTCCCTGCAATTAAAGCAGCTACAGAAATTGCAATGCCAGCAGCAGCACCTACTGTCGGGCATGCATCTTCCGCCGTCGTAATTTCAGCAATTATTCTACCTGCCTTTAACATTAATTCTTGAACATCAACGTAATCTTGCGCAGCTTCAAACATTGCTTGTGCTATCTTCGTATCTACAGCACTGCCTCCCAAAGCAGTCATTTTACCGCTTGCATTTATAATCTTTTTTAAACCGTATTTTTGGTAAATACTCATAACCACAACCTCCATAAAAGCAGGCAGGTTAACCTGCCTGCAAATTATTATTGAATTGGAAAGAAAACTCCCATTAACATCGCTCCAAGTATAGCTCCCCCTGCAATTGGCTTTTTGTACGCATAAAAAACTGCAGCTCCAATAATAGCCCCTAAACCTACTGGAATAGAAGCCATGACAGCAGAAATTACAATCAAAGGCCCTAAATATCGTCCAGCAGCATTACCTGCTCCCATCATAATATCTGCTCCGAATGTAGAGTCTATCTTATCAACTGTAAACTTTCGAATAGAAATTATTACAGCTCCAATTATAGCTCCAAGAATAGCACCCGTTAGTAAGGCTAAAGGAAACGATTCAAGCGGAGCAGTAAAGCCTGCTCCAAGCATCAACGCTGGTATTCCAATTCCTACTCCTGTTTGTAAAGAACCACCAATATCTAAAATTCCTACCAATGGACCTTCTATAACACGTGCGAATAAAAAAGCTCCTCCAAAGGCAGCTGCGGCGCCAAATCCGCCTCCCTTAAGTCCAGCTTCTAGTAAAGCAACAACAGCCAAGTCATTGAATGCCCCAACATGATATGTGTAATATAAATGAGTTCCACCAAAAATACCAGTAGCAAGAGCCATCACAAATACAATAAATCCCCATTCTGAATACCAGAAACCAAGCTTTTTATCTTCTATTTTTATATCTTCCATTTTTATTTCACCACCATTCCAAAGAATTTATGAAGATTAATTAACCATTGGGGTATTCCAATATTCATGCTTTTCAGTAATGCTACATCGAAACCCCGGAAAAATCCACTTAATACAAACAAAATAATAACAGTAGTTACTAAAGTTTTTGTAATTTTATTCCAACCAGAATCATCTACACCCTTTCCTATCAAAATTCCCAAAACAATACCTGGTACAGCATTTCCCATTATCAAATGTGCTAATCCACCTAAAATTGTTCCCCAAATACCTGTCCGTTTTCCTGCATCAAGTGCTGCCAACCAGAATATTATGGGCATAACAGGATTGATTAGCCAATTGGCGGCCGGTACCAAAACTTTTGTCGCAACATTTTGTAACGATTGTGGAACTGCCGCCGCTGTTGAATTTAAAAGAGGTATTAATATCGCTCCTACGATAGCACCAGCTACTGCCATTTTTTTAGGATCGTGTAAGGTTTCTTTCACGTTTCCATTTTTTGTTAAAAGTAATGCCGCAGCCCAGTTTGGAATAATTCTATGTTCAACATCTTGTGTTAATGCACCAGCTCCTATGACCGTTGCCCATGAGTTAAATAAAAATCCCAAGCCAAAAGAAAAATGCGAAATTGGATCACCTTGACAAGCATTTAATTCTCCTAATGTTCGAAATGCTCCCATCCCCTGAACTGTAGGAGCATGAAACATTCTTGCAGCACCTGCTCCAACTCCAAATCCTACCAAAGCCCCAATAATTATTGATTTTAAGATTATCACGATAGTCATCCCAAACACTCCCTTCTATTCCTTTACTCTAAATTTTTAAAAATTGTTTTAGTAACGTAGGCGTATCATCTATTTCTTCAAATTTTATTTGCGAAATTTCTATCACTCCTACCCTCACTGTTATCATAGCTTTAACCTTATACAAATTACGCTTTCGCGGGAAAAACAGCCCTAAAAATCTTTCAGTAAATACGATCTTCTTTGCCTCTACAACCTCAATATCTTTTGGTTCAATTCTAATTATTAAATCTTTAATCTCATATGAAAGTTTATTCCTTATTTGTGAAAACATCTTATTAAATACTTCTTCAATAGTTTCACCTTTTTCTTCAAATCTTAATGTACGATCAAACTCTTTATACATCTTTATTCTCTCTCTTAATTAATTTTATATATTCTTCTGTTAATCTCCTACCAAGTTCTTCAATGTCCATAAAGCCGAAACCAAGGACTCTTTTACCTTCTCTTAACGCAGTAATACCTGCATCAATAGAACGAAGTCCATACTCTGCTGGATAGCCATATTTTGTTTGAGCAGTTAAAGCACCAGCCCCTCCACTTCCGCAAAAAGCAATTCCAAAATCAGCATTTTCCTTATTCATTACATCACCAACTTTCATATCTGCGCCTACACCTGGAATCACAATTGCAATTCCACCTGCTTCTTCAACACCTTTTGCTACTTTTTGTCCCTTCCCGAGTCGATCACCAATTACCACCCTCACTTTATCATGCATTATTTTTTCCTCCTACACATTTAATTTTAGACACTTCAAAATGAACCGCTAATAAAAATATTTCTGTTTTGTCTAATTCTTTCTTAAACCTTTGCACATATTTTTGCAAAACTTCAATACTCAATTTTTTTACCTCTGGTGAAATTTCATTCCATAACCCTGGTTCAACAGGTGGTAATTTTTCATTTGTTTCTAATCTCTTAATAAAAGCCAATAAATGATATCCTATTAAAACCAAACGATCAAACGAAAAAGAAAATTTACCATCTTTTTCATTTAATTTAACTAATCTTAATAACTCAAATAGTTCCTCTCTCTCTTTTTCTGTTATCTTTTCTTTCTTAGAAATCTCTTCTATTACTTCTTTTAATATTTTCTTAACTTCATCCATTGCACTTCAAAACCTTTCCAGATTTGATTGTATATAATGGTAACAAGAACTTCTCTGCAACTATTTCTTCACCTTCAGAATCAACAAGCTTAATAGGAGATTGGTTCCATTTTAAAATGGAAATATCTGCTATGTTTCCTTCTTTAATACCGCCAATTTCATGTTCCATACGAAGTACCTTAGCTGGCATACTTGTAGTAGCTTTTATTACTTCTTCTAAAGAATATCCTAAGGCAATGAATTTAGTCATGGTAGTAACTAAACTATAAACAGGCCCAGTTATATTATCAAGATAAATATCTGTGCTGATAGTATGAGGAACAATTCCTAAATCTCTAGCACGTTTCATTACCTTAAAGCTAAAACTCGAAGTACCATGTCCTACATCAAATAGAACCCCTCTTTTTAAAGCATTCTCTGCTTCCAATATTAACTTTCCATCCTCATCTAATATCCCTCCTTTCTTTCCGTGGAAAGCGTGAGTAACTACATCGCCTGCTTCTAATAAACTTAAAATATCATTAAGATCTGGTGGTGGATTGCCAATATGGACCATAAGAGGAAGCTTAACTTTTTGAGCAATTTTTTTAGCAATTTCAAGTGGTTTGATTCCATTGTTTTTTACAACCGAAGAACTCATCCTAACTTTTATCCCATGAATTACTTGACCATGCTCTTTAATTACTTCTTCTAGTTTTTCTAATTCTATGTTTTTTAGATCAGCTAATTCTGAAAGCCCTTCACATAACCCAGGACTAGCAACATTAATCCATAGTAAAACACGAGTAATATTTTTTTTAACTACTTCATCAATAAAAAAGTTAATACAACTAACTCCTGTACTTCCGGCATCTACTACAGTTGTAACTCCTTTATTAACTCCAACATGATCTGCAGAAATTCCTAATACGGTTTTAATTGGAAATACATGTACATGAAGGTCAATTAATCCTGGTACTACTATGCAATCGGAAACATCTAACACATTCTCTGTGGAATATTCCGAAAAAGTATTAGGCTGGTAAATACCTAAAATTTTCCCGTTATCTATGGCTATATCAAACTTGCCTTTCATTTTATTACCAGGATCTATTACATAACCGTTTTTAACAAGTAAATCAATCTTCATTTACTATTTTCTCCTCTCATTTAAAATATTGCAAAATAGCTATTATTTCGCTTTCTGGAATATTAATTTCATTTTCTTTTAATATTTTCTCTAGTCGTTCACGCATTTCAGAAGAATAATTAAATTTATAATTGTAATCCGTATATTCAAAATCATAAAATGAATTAAAAGCAATTCTACCAGCTAAAAGTAAAATATGAAGTTTTAAACCTTCTGCTCGTTCTTCACTAAGATTATCCTTAAATTCTTGAATAATTTTTTGGCTTAATACATACCCTTTAAAAATAATATTTTGTACAAATTGTTCAGCAATCACTGGTTCAAAATAATTTTCTCCCTCAACCGAGGGACAAAACAACTCTGTTGAAGAATTTTTTTGTAATTTATTAATTATTTTATGAATCCGTAGTATATCATCTTCTGTAGGTATATTATGAACTTTTATAAAAGGAATGGTTATATCTTCTATCGGAACTACACTAATAATCAAGTCTGGTTTTTTTAATTCTATCTGTCTTTTTAAAGTAAATATTGAACTTGTTCCAATGATTTTTAATTCAGGAATTTCATTTTCAAGCATTGTTTTTAGTAATTGAGCTGTCCCTCTGCCTGTATTGCACACAATTAATGCCTTAAATAAATAATTTTTTTTCTGTCTCTCATAAGCAGCTTGAAAATGCAATACAATATAGGCTAAATCAGCATCCGTGAAATAAATATCCTCCTCCTTAAATACCTCATAAACACATTCTTTAATCAAGTGAAACATAGTAGAAAAAGAGCTAATAACTGCACCTAGTATAGGATTAGGGTCTATAATGCCAAATCTAAATTTCACAACTTTATCTTTTAGATGAACCAATAGCGCATTTAATAATTGATCATCTTTTTCGAAGTTAATTTTTGTTTTTATTGTCATCCTTTTAATTAACTCTATTGTTTTTTCATATACATCAATTCCTCTATACTCGGAATTTTTTATATCATCCAATAGAGGCTGTACTATTTCTATCGTAGGAAGACTTATATATATGAGTTCAGATTCGGTAAAAATAAAATTCAAAAAAGGAGGCCCATTTAATACTTCTTTAAAAATTTGATATAATTTTTGCATTTTTAATTGTTGAATATTAATCGTTGTCATAAAATCTAAGTTTTCATTTTTCTTCCTCTTTAAACGTTGAATTGTAATTATAAGACGAATAAATATATTAATGATTATTCTATCGGAAAGCATTATTTCCAACTCATTTTCTATTCTGGAAATAATCAAACGTATCTTAGAAAAAACATATTCCAGTTCTTGTTTAGATAAAAAAGGCACACTTTGGATTAATAAAAATTTTTCTTCCTTTCCAACTTTTTCCTTAATTACATTCATAATAATTTTGTTCATTTCTTTTTCTTCCATAGTACTCTGAACAAGATATTCTAGAGCAAGCCTCCGATAAAATTCAGAACCTCTTATTCTTATCCCTTGCCGAGTCCTTTCTATCACAAGATGCCTTTGTTTTAAATCTTTTTCTATTATGTTTAAATCTCTCACAATTGTATTTCGACTAACTTCAAACTTTTCAGCTAAATCGCTGATTTTGTAAAACGAATCATTCACTAACAATTCTAAAGTAAGCCGTCTAATTCTCTCTGGACGCTCAAAAAAACCATATAATCCCTCATTTAAACTTAAATCTCTTTTTAACTCATTACTAATTCGAGTATTTTTATCTCTTTCATCTATCCATATTCCTACATTGGGTTTTGAATAAAGATTAATATCATACTTTTTTAACCAATCTCTGAGTAAATCAAGGTCATATTTTACTGTACGTTCACTTACTTGAAACTCACGTGCAATATCTTTAATCCGCAGGGGTTTTGATGATTCTAATAACATACTAAAAATTTTATTTACACGGCCAGGAAGTAACAAACTATTTTCCCTCCTAACCTTTTGTTTGTAATAAATTATACTTAAACTTTAATTAGTTAACAAGAATCATTTCTTTCACCAACAATAGTGCAATTTTTGAAACTCGTTATATTCTATTTAAATCGTCCTTAATGCACTTTACACTCTTACCTTATCCAAAAGTTAACACTCATGCCGGGCGCACCACAAAAAAGGCAAGCATTTTCTAATGCCTGCCTCTTAGCAAAACTTTACTAACTCCAAACTTGCTTTAAAACTCTCAGTGCATTTCCTCCAATTACTTTTTCAATTTCTTTATCTGAATATCCATGTTTTACCAACCATCTTAAGATATTCCACGAAGCTTCGGTAGGATTCTCTAAGCTTTTTACGTATGGAACTTCCTCATATTCACGATTTTATTACTGGTTTCTTTAGTTGATAAGTTTGATGAGAATACATGGTGCAAACCTACATGATCACCATAAAGTGAATCTATACCAAACAACACATGATCAATACTGCCTAAAGCATTTGATTCAGAATAAGTGATACCCATCGCCTGTACGCCTAATCCATAAAGGATGTCTATGCGATCCAACTCATTTTCTATAGGCGCAGCCCCTTCAATACAAGCAACCCAGGCGATTTTCCCCAATAGAATCAGCATTAATCGTGGTGGTTCGATATATTAATTCAAACTCAAGTTTCTTTCCATTCTTCTTTCTAATTCCTTCACTATTTAATTTATATCCTGCATCTTCTAGTACTTTTTTGGCTCCCTCTAAATCAAACGGTGGGAATTTAATGTTTGACTTTACCAGGTCCTTGTATACCGGAGAAATAGGTGTTTCCATTTTTACGGCACCGCCCTGAAGCGCCGTATTGACTATCGCATCGCGGTCAATTGTCATAGCAATTGCTTTCCTTACATTTTTATCTCTTAAAAGCTCATTCTTATAATTAAATCCAAAATAACCATACCCCAGGGACATAACCTTTAATACTCCAAATTTGTCAGGAGAGGCTTCCAATTGTTTCTGAGATGCTACAGGCATAGCAGACCCAGAGACATGTACTTCACCATTTTTCATTGCTAATAACAAAGCATTGTGATCGGGGAAAACTCTGAAAGTCACCGTCTCTAAATAAGCACCTAAACCATTGTTTGCTAAAGGCCAATTAGGAACCCTTTCAAAGGTATAATACTCACCTTTTTTATACTCTTTCAGTTTAAAAGGTCCGTATCCGGTACCGTCATAATTAAAGTTCATAGGGTCTTCTACTTTTTCGAAGATGTGCTTTGGCATTATGTTTATCCAAAAACCTACCTGAGACAAGAAGTTTACCTGAGGTTTCTTTAAATAAAACTTTACCGTTGTTTTATCTATTACTTCCGTTTTTTCCACGTTCGCAAACATATCAGCTCCAAAACCTAATTTGTGCTTTACAGTATACTCTGCCGTAAATGCTATATCTTCAGCAGTAAACGGGACTCCGTCGTGCCAATTGATGAGTCATGTATGACTATCGTATATTCTTTTTCATCGTCACTCATTTTATAGTCTTTAATGATATAAGGTATTTTTTCCCGTTTTCATCTGTAGTTAGGCGCAATACTTCCATGGTGGCAAGACATTTTAACATAAAGGAAAGGGGTGAACTGAAGGAAGGATATTTTGCAGACATTGCAGTAATAGACTTAGAAAAATATAGTTTTCCATCTCCGAAAGAAGTAAATTGCCGCAACCCTTTTATTATGGCATCAGGAGTTGAACATGTATTGGTTAACGGTAAAGTAGCATTAGATGCTGGCACATTGAAAAAACCTTTTGTTGGAAAAGTATTAAGAAAAACTCATTAAGCTATAAAAAATTTAGGAAAGGAGAAGGATGATGAAGTTACCCCATGCTCCTTGTTCCATATTGTGTCTTATAATTTCCTCAATTTTTTTTGCTTCTTCTTGAGTAGGAGGTCTTTTTTGTGATTCTTTCATCACAGTCCATCTTATTGTTCCATGTCCCAGTAGAGTAACAAAATTTGATTTGTTCCCTTTTTTTCAACCGCCTCAGCGTATCCATTAAAGTCCATCCATTTTGGAAAAGTCTTTTTATATCTGTCCCTCTGTTTAAAGCTCATCAAACCATTATTCCAGTAATATTCAATAATATTTTCTTCTGGTCCAGGCACTATAGAGTGTCCGCAATTACCATTGACAACAGTAGTTACTCCTTGTCTCAAGAAAAGTTCATATGAACCATCTACAAAACATACCCATTCTTCGTGAACATGCGGATCAATGAATCCTGAAATCACGATTTTGCCTTCAGCATTTATTTCTATATCTCCATTAGAATCAATCGAAGGCGAAATTTTAGCAATCTTTTCCCCTCTTATACCGATATCGCCTTTGTACGCAGGCTTCCCTGTTCCGTCTACTATCAAACCATTTCTTATTATAACGTCATACAAAAATATCCCCTCCACTAATTAATCATTTGGTTTCGGATTTAAAATGTCATTTATACCAGTTCCTAAAAGATTAAAAGAAATTACGTAAAATGTAACAAAAACACTAGGCCAAAACCACCACCAAGGATTCGGAGTATCAATAACGGCACCATTCTCCCACGCCTTTTTAAGAATTACCCCCAAGACCAGGTTGTGGGGTCTCCAAGGCCTAAAAAGCTTAATCCTGCTTCAGATAATACAGCTGTAGCCATAATTAAAGTAATGTTTACCAGAATAGGCCCCATTATGTTTAACAAAATATGTTTGAAAATAATGTTTCCTGTCGGTATTCCTAAACACTTTGCAACTTCTATAAACTGCAATTCCGAAATTTTTAAAGTAGCGTTTCTAGTAACCCTTGCCAACGAGGGCCAAGAAAATATTCCTATGATAACAGCTACATTCAAAATCGATGACCCAATGACAGCTGCTATTACTATCATTAACGGCAAAATGGGCAAAGTAAGAAAAATATCAATTAAACTGTCTATAATTGAACCTATCACCCCCTTTTTGTATCCCGATATCATACCAGCAGGAACTCCAATCACAATTGCAACTAAAACTGCAACAAGCGATACAAAAAGTGACGTTCTTGCACCCCACACCATTTCAGCAAATATATCTAACCCCAAATTATCGGTCCCGAACCAATGATTTGTTGAAGGTGACAACAATATTTCACTTCCATATCCTTTAGGCTTTTCTGCTATAAAAGGAGCAAAAATTCCCATTAAAACAATTACTAAAACTCCGATAAGCCCTACTACTGTTAATCTATTCCGCATAAGCAACTGGAAAAAACCCTTTTTTCGTGCATCGAAATCATCCTCCAATTTTAATCCTCGGATCTAACCACGCAATAATTAAATCGGTAATTATATTCATTAGAATGACACTTATAGCAAGTATGAGAAATGCCCCTTGAAGGGCCGGATAATCCATGGCTGCTACAGAATCGTATATAAGCCTGCCAACGCCAGGCCAGGGAAAAATTGTCTCGGTCATTACAGCGCCACCCACCATACTGCCTATCATAAGCCCTATTACAGTTACAGTAGGTATCATGGCGTTTTTCAGAGCATGTATCTGAATTATATAATTATTTTTTAATCCTTTAGCATAAGCTATCCTTATATAATCTTCTTTCAATATGTCTATCATGCTATTTCTCGTATAAAGTACAACGCTCGCTATATTAGCAAATAACAATGTCAACGATGGCAAAATAGCATGTTTTGCTATATCCAATGTAATAAGCAAAGCCCTCACCTGGCGGAGGCGTGTAAGCACCTCCGGTCGGCAAAAGTTTGAGGTAATAAGCGAAGATGTAAAGAAAACTGAAATTTGAGCTTGAATGGAAACGTCCAACGCAGAAACGGCTTCATCACAGATTAGTACTTCAGGCTTTAGAGCTAAAGCTCTAGCTATAACAATTCTCTGTCTTTGTCCTCCCGCAAACTCATGAGGAAACCTATCATACATCTCTGGCTGCAGACCTACTAATTTCAGTAACCTCTCCACCTCAGTGTGAACTTCTTTTTTATCGACAATTTTATGTATTCTCAGAGGTTCTGCAATCGCCTCCCCTACTTTTATCCGTGGATTTAATGAAGCATAAGGATCCTGAAACACCATTTGGATTAATTTAGGAATCTTGTTTAAATACGCTCTTCTTGAACCGGTTATATCAATCCCTTTGTAGATAATCTTCCCACGGGTGGGTTCGAGCAATCCTGTTATAAGTCTAGCAAGTGTAGAATTTCCAGACCCCGATTCTCCTACTATACCTAAAGTTTCGGATTCATAAAGTTCAAACAAAACATTTTCTACCGCGTGGAGCCACTTTCTCACGCCATGCACCCACACCTCCTCATTTTTTATTTGCTTCTTCTTTGCCCCGGCAGTTAAAACGAAGCAGCCTGCAAGCCGAAGGTCAGGGGGCGGGGAAGGATATGCTCACCGACCCGTTAGGGCTTCCCCCTTGACTGTTAGGCGGGTAGGCTTATAATTTCTCGTGCGGGGGCAATCAAAAAAGCACGACCGCTGCGGCTTTGCCGCCTGTGGTCGTGCTTTTTTGTTTCGGATTTTTGATTTGAGCAAAGCGAAAATGAAAAATCCGTACCGATACTCGTAAAATAAAAAAGCCTTGATTTAGGCTCTAATTTAATAATTTTTTTATTTCTTCTACAGATAATTTGGTAATTTGAGCAATTTTGTTAATATCCATTCCTTCTTTTAGAAGTTCTTTGGCTATCTCTATACTTTTTTCTCTTTCCCCTTCTTTTTTACCTTTATCTAATATTTCTCTGTATATTTTTGATTCCTCAAGTATAGACATTCCTATCACCTCCGAAAAAATCCTTTCTATAATTTCCTTATCATACACTATCCATGCCAGTATCTGGGCTGATGTCGCTATATTTCCCTTCTTCCCCTTATCTACTGGCATATCTCTTATTGCTTCAGCGCATTTCTTAAGATATTCCTCTTCCTCTATGGGCTTACTGAAGAAGAAGTAAGAAATACAATAAAAGAGCTTGAAGACAAAAAATAATCCTAAAATATTCTCACTAATAAACTGGGAAAAAACAAATTGTGAAATAGTTACCGCTCTCATAGACGTAAAAGTAGCACCACAACAAGACCTGAGATTTAACGCCATAGCTCAAGAATATGCCAGTTTGAAGAAATAAAATCTGTATCTTTGATCTCTGGATTTTGTAACTCCATGGAAAATAAGAAAAGAAGAAATTACTATTGGTGCTAGCGAAGCTATTGATTTAGCGCTTAGAGCCCTTTTAAACGATGGTGATGAAGTCCTAATTCCCGAGCCAAGCTATGTCTCATATGCCCCCCCTGCGTAATTCTGACAAGAGGTGTTCCTGTATTCATACCTACTGATGAAAAAACAATTTTATACTTACTCCTAGAGATGTTTTGCAATCGGTTCGACTTGTTACAAAGCGGACCAGCACTCAAGTAAGAGAGTTTGATAAAGCAAAAATAGAAAAAACAAGCTTACTTACTTGAGTGCCGGGAAACTTAGCAAAAACTCTCCAGTTCGAAACCTCAATACCAAGTAAATTTATCATATGTATAACATCATACCCATCTTTTTGTTTCGCATATGTCCATACTGTTCGTGCTGAACCATTGTTACTTATCTCAATTCCAGGTATCTCTATTTTGTTATCTGATTCTTTAAGCACATCTCTTAATAGATTTTTTGACCCAAACTATATCTTTTTTAATATAAACAAGCAAAGTTTAATTATAAAGCTATTCATATGGTTTGATGCTAAACCCCTTCTAATCTGAAAAACTTGCTTTCATGCTTAAGTTCCAATCATACATTTTTTAGCAGTAATAAGGGGTGATTTTTTAATTCCTCCATTTTATAGTTGTTATAGCCTGAACTTTTTAAGGCAAGATACATGGCCCCGACTACTGGCTGATACCTCGGCTCTTTAATTTCTGCATCAGTATATATACTTTTAAACTGTTTTATAAAACTTTGCCTATAAAACAAAGAATGCTGGAAAAGTCCGCCTTGCAGCACCAACGTAAATTTTTTTATAGGTGCTAGAATTTTTCTGTATACAGTATTTACAGAAAGCATTAATTCCTCAATGGCCCTGTTTACTATGTCAGAACATGTCTCATCGCCTTTTGCAGCCAATTCCAGCACTAACGGTGCCAGAGTTGCTATATCTGATGCCGTCGTAGAACTATTATATATCCACTCCTTAAGTTCTGAAATGTCTTTCAAACTGAGGAGCTTAAGTATCGATTTCAGTAAAATTTCTGCGTTTTTTCTTCCATCATAAGAATGAAAGGCCGCCACAAGAGCTTCTTTGCCTAAGTAACAAGCACTGCCCTCATCCTTGAGCCGGTGCCCCCATCCTCCTGCTCGTCCAAGATTTCCTTTGCCATCACTCGCTACAACAATAGAACCTGTGCCAGCCAACACCAATATACCTGGTTCATCCTGAAGGGTGCCCAGTAATGTCATTACAGCATCATTTTTGATTATTATTTTTTCCACTTCTAGATCTAATTTTTTCAGCACTCCTCTCACCATTTGTGTCACTACGAATTCGTCTTTTTCGGTATCCACACCAGCAATAGCAAAAGCAGCACAAGAAAATTTTTTAATTTTTGTAGCACCAGCTTTTTTTAACGCATCTTCTATTGAATACATGGCATCATCGATGCCAGTAATCTGAATGTTACTACCTCCCCCTAAACCCATTCCAAGGACGCCCTTTTCTACTTGGTAAACAACAGCTAAGGATTTGGTACCGCCACCATCTACGGCCAGTATCGGCATAGTACTCTTCATTATATTCCTCCTTTAAGAACTCGAAACTTTTCATCCAACATTTGCTTAGCGGCATCCAATCTATCGTTCGTATCTTCTAACCATTTTTCATCAGCCAACAATGTTTCTTTCCTCTCTTTTAACATTCGCTCCACTTCACAAAGTGCAGGACCACCGGTAACTTTTCTTACTTTAACAAAATGTAACGGATCTAGAGCTTTTCTGAAGGTTTCTTCTGAAATTCCTATAAATGTACCAGTTTCTTTGATAGATACTTGATCCAGCATTGCTGCACTAACACCTGAAGGCTTTAATCCATTTGAAAGTGCTTCCCTAACCATATTGCTCACTAAATGATGAGCTGTTCTAAATGGGATACCTTTTTCTCTGACTAATACGTCTGCAAGTTCCGTTACAGTTGCGAAACTTTCCTTGGCAATAGCCTCCATCTTTGAAGTATTAAAGTCCGCTGTGACTACAATGTCAGCAAGCAGTGAAAATATAAGGCTACCTCTCTCTATGGCTTCCCAGAGAAGTGGCTGCGCATCGTCTTCGGTGTCTACTATGTCACCAAAAGGAGTATTGTGCTGCATATGGATAGCAGCCTCTGCCGTAGCTGTCACTGCGGAAAGAAGAGAACGGACGTGTTCAACTCCTACCGGATTTCGTTTCTGTGGCATTATGCTGCTTATCTGTACATATGGGTCGGCAATCCTGATGAAATCAAATTCCTGAGTGGCCCAAAGCAAAAGGTCGTGTACAAAACGCCCAGTATGAATGCATGTAAGTTTTACTGCAGAAGCTGTCTCAGTGAGATAGTCCCCACCTGCTATTGCATCATATGAATTTTCTATAATACCATCAAAACCTAATAATTCAGCCATCATCTGTCTGTCTATGTTAAAACCGCTGGTAGTAATTGCAGCAGCTCCCATAGGACTCTTGTTTACAGTGCGGTAAGCCTCTCGGAGTCTTGCCTCATCCCTTGACAGTTGATCATACACCGCAAGCAGGTAATGACCCAACGTTGTAGGTTGAGCCTGCTGGGTATGGGTGTAAGCCAGCATCACTGATTCTTTGTGTTTGTCTGCCATAAATAGCAGGCTCTTTTTTAACATTTGCACCGAAGCTATAAATTTAAGCAGTAACTCCCTTATGACCATGCGATACATGGTAACTCCCATGTCGTTCCTGCTGCGGGCTATGTGTAAATTGCCACCGACCTGTCCCGCTTTTTCTATTATTAGCCCTTCTACCAGAAAGAATAAGTCTTCATATTTTTCGTCATAGGAAGATCCAGAAATAGCTTCTACGTCAATTTCCTCGACAGCCCGGGCGATAGCTACAGCATCGTGATTAGATATTATCCCTTTCTCTTTTAGCATAACAAGATGAGCTTTATTTATCTCGAGCATTGGACCAATGAGATAACGTTTAGCCACATCATATGTCGGTTCCAATACCGCTTTCACATATTTTTTGCCCGGAAATTTTTTTACTTCCCCATTTCGATAATCCCCAATTAGACTCATCACAATCCCTCCGTCTCTTTTAAAAAATTAAATAGCACTTTGCGAGGCCTTTTCTGAAAACTGCCCTGTCACCAGCAAGACTATAATTATGAGCAACACTTGCAACACACCATATGCGGAGGCTGTACCGAACTCAAAACGGTACATGTGCTCGTAAATCGCTACGGAAATCGGTCGGCTGCTGGGAGTGTAGAGCAATATAGAAGCCACAAACTCACCAATTCCCTGCACAAACGCTAAAAGGGCTCCGCTTATTATCCCAGGGGAAATCAGCGGAAGTACCACTCGTCTAAAGGTATATCCCCAAGTAGCTCCTAAATTTAATGCTGCCTCTTCTATATTCGGATCCAGCTGCATTAAAGCTGCCGAAGTAGACCGATATACTAATGGAATATGCCGTACGAAGTACGCCAAAGGCATTATCCAGAAGGTTCCCACCAGTATATTGTTGGCGGTAAACAGAGTCGGCCTGTTAAAAGCTGTTATAAGGTTAATACCTATTACAGTGCCGGGCAGTGCCCACGGTAGCATTATTAATATATCCATAAGGTTTTTCCCTTTAAAATACATCCTGACTATGGCATAAGCCGCAGCAATGCCAAAAATGATGTTAGCAGCAGTCGCAATACCACTCATCACAAGACTGTTCTTAATAGGTTCCCACGTTCGGGGGTTACTAAAAAGCTTTGCATAATTTGCCAGTGTATATTTAGGGGGCAGAATCTGGACAGTCCATGCGTAGTCCACCGAAAAAGACACCAGCACGAGAGTGAGAATTGGCAGCAAAAGTATAAAGACCAAGATTATAGCGGTAATACCAGCTACATAGCGCACTACCGGGTTTTTTAGCTCAGTCCTCTGGGTCACTACCCCCTTGCTCACACTTCTGTAAATTCTCCGAGACTGGTACCATCTCATAAAAATAAGAAATGATATGGATACCATTGAAAGCAATGTAGATTGAGTAGCGGCCATAGCCAGGTCGCCGTTAGTACGGGATATATAAATCTGCATTGTGAGGGTACGCTCCACCCCAAAAATAAGAGGCGCAGTATAAGAAGCCATGGACACCATAAATACAAGCAAAGACGCAGCCACCAAAGCAGGTGTCAACATAGGTAGAATGACCTTCCTCCATACTGTGAAACGGTTGGCCCCCAGATTGTATGCCGCTTCTTCTAAAGAAGGATCAAGAGCCGAAAAAGCCGTAGATGCCATGAGGTAAAAATAAACGTACATGGTGAAAGTGTGGACCACTAGCACCCCAGGTATTCCTCTAAGCTTAAAAGGAACCGCTGCAAGTCCAAATAACTCTTTGAGAGCCCGAGGAATTATACCACTTTCACTAAAGAGAAATACAAAAGCATACACCCCCACAAGAGGCGGTAAAGCCATTGGAAGTACCGCCAGACTTGAAAGTATTTTCCTCCCCGGAAATTCATAGCGGGAAAGTAAGAAGGCCAGCAGCACTCCAACTATGCCAGAAAAAATAACAC
Organism: Thermoanaerobacter sp. A7A; assembly: GCF_000445185.1. Taxonomy (GTDB): domain Bacteria; phylum Bacillota; class Thermoanaerobacteria; order Thermoanaerobacterales; family Thermoanaerobacteraceae; genus Thermoanaerobacter. The sequence goes on along the minus strand of NZ_AVAF01000159.1, from coordinate 14,694 downwards.
TCAGAACGGATATGTAAATACTAGTAAAAAGTGCTTTCAGGTTTGAAAAATTCTTTAAGTCAAAAAACTGCCTGTATTTTTCAAGAGAAAAAGCACCATCATGCATAACGCTAGCCACAAAAGTACTGAAAAGTGGGTAAAACACGTATCCTATCAGAATATATATCAATGGCGAAATGATTAAATAAGTAATAATTGTCCTACGCCATTTCATTGTCGTCACCTCGCATAATAAGCATGTTTCTAGGCGGCAGATGTACCAAAATTTCATCTCCTGGCGATTTTTTCTCTTTACCAATACCGGGAGTCGAAATGTGTAATGTGATACCTCTCATTTCCACTTCATATTCCATGGTAACTCCAGTAAATTCCGCAAGCCTTACTCTACCTTTCACAACATTTTTTCCCGGCCTATCCACTATTTCCATCGCCTCAGGCCTTATGGAAATCGCCACCCTGTCTCCACGGTAAGGTATGTACCCATCTTGTCGACAGGTAGAATCCACCCAAAATATTATTTCATCCCCTACCCTCACCAAAGCAGAGTCATGACTAAAATCTTCTATTACAGCCTCAAAAAAGTTGGTTTTCCCTATAAATGAAGCCACAAAACGATTCGCTGGCTTAAAATATATTTCCTCGGGGGTACCCACTTGCTGGATTTTGCCTCCTTCCATCACCGCAATTCTATCCGACATGGCCATAGCCTCACTCTGGTCATGGGTAACGTATATAGTAGTTATTCCCAGCTCTTTTTGCAGCTTTCTAATCTCCCAGCGTGTTTCCTCTCTGAGTTTTGCATCAAGGTTGGATAGGGGTTCGTCCAACAGAAGAATGGTAGGTTTTATGACCAAAGCCCTAGCTAAAGCCACTCTTTGCTGTTGACCGCCTGAAAGTTGATCTATTCTCCTTTTTTCATATCCTGCAAGTTTTACCATTTCCAATGCCCTTTTCACCATCTCTTTTTGCTCTTTTTGAGGTACCTTGCGCACTTTAAGTCCAAATGCTACATTTTCCTCCACAGAAAGATGAGGGAAAAGAGCATAACTCTGAAATACCATGCCAGCATTACGCCGGTTAGCAGGTAGATAAGTAACATCTTTATCGCCAAAATATATTGAACCTTCGGTAGGATAATAAAACCCTGCAATCATCCTTAGAATAGTGGTCTTGCCGCAACCACTGGGGCCGAGAAAGGTAAAAAGTTCTCCCTTTTTTATCTCAAGATTTACATTGTCGACAGCTTTCACATCTTTGAAATACTTAGTAACATTTTTTAATTTAACGTGACTCAAAGTCATTTGCACCTCCTGTAATCTTAAGAATGAGAGGGATTATCCCTCTCATTCTTATTTCTTTCCTTTTCCCTTTACTTCTTGTTCCCATCTCTGGATCCAAGACGCTACATTCTTGTTTAAAACTTCCCAATCAATATCCATAGCTTTTAAATTCAAATTTTTAAGCCATTCAGGCATTTTTTCTTTAGGAAGATCAGAACGTGTAGGAATCTGGAATACCTTTTCAGAAAGCATCAGCTGGGTATCAGGTTCAAACAGTACCTCCATAAATTTTTTAGCACCATCCACATTTTTCGCATTCTTTACGATCGCTACACCGTCCACAAGCATCGGAACCCCGCTTTCTGGTATAGCAAAATCAAGTGGCATGTTTTTCACATATTTCTGTAGCAACACATCCTGCAAATTCCAAAGGCTTATAAGCCCTTCCTGTCTCGCCAGTTTCAGATGCATATCTGTGGGGTTGGCAGCATATTCCTTTGTATTGGCATCCAGCTTCTTTAACCACTCAAAGCCCTTTTCTACATCGCCGGTGGCTTTCATTTCTTTGTAAATCATAGCGGCAAAGATAGTACGCATAGTACCAGAAGGAGCCACGTTTCTTATGATTATTTTGTCCTTCCACTTGGGGTCCAAAAGGTCATCCCAGTCTTTGGGGAGATCTTCGGGTTTCAGAGCGTCACTATTATATTCTATCACTTCAGGTAGTACTATCTCTCCGTACCAATGTCCATCTTTGTCCTTGTATTCTAGTGGTATAGCACTATCAAAAGATGCTTTATACGGTTCCAACAATCCCTCTCGAGTTGCAGTTTCAAAGGCATCTTGGGTTCCACCCCACCAAAAATCGCACTGGGGATTTTCCTTTTCAGCCCTAATCCTTTCTAAAATTTCCTGTGCACCCATCTGAAGCACTTGAACATTTCCCTTATATTCCGGATACTTCTCCACAAATTTGTCTATCACTGGATTGTATACTTCAGGGTCTCTGCCGGTGTATATAACAAGCTTTTTAGGACTTTCAACCTTTTGCTCTTTTTGACCTTCTGTCTGTTTTGAACTGCTACAGCCTGAAAGGCCTAAAATAAAAGCAGATATCAAAACAAAAACAATAATATTTTTAAAAGTTTTCATATACTTCAAACCTCCTTAATCATATTATATTTTCTATAATTGTCTCTTCTTCAGAGTGTAACACTGACAGGGCTGCACCTATATTACCCGCAAGTTCTCCCAGCGAAGCAAACTCTATTCTAGGCGAAAATGGTATCCAACTGTTTATCTTTTCCTTGATTTTCGCTATCTCTTTTTCTCCAAGGTGTATTAATTGCCCTGCCAATATAACAAGTTCTGGATTAAAAACACAGATAATACTGGCTATACCGTAGGCCCAATGCACACAAGCTTCTTCTAAGTAATCTTCCGCCCTTTTGTCGGTTTTCGAAAGCTCAGTCAATGTCTTTATGGGAAATTGTATTTTTTCTTCAGGCAAATCCGTGAAGTTTTCTCGAAGAAATTTTCTCATAGCAGGGCAGGCCCAGTTTTTTTCGTAAATACCAAATTCATCAGGATTTCGTTTTCCCGCTCCTATGGGCAAATGTCCTATTTCCCCTGCAGCTCCAGAATACCCTCTGTAAAGTTTCCCATCTATAACAAGTCCTGCTCCTATACCTGTTCCCACATGAAATACAGCTAGTTTATTGACATTTCTGCCAACACCCTTCCACATCTCCCCAAGGGTTACTGCATTTACATCGTTTTCTATAATGACTGGTACACCAAGGGCCTCTTCCAGCGCTCCCTTTATAGGAAAGTTCTTTATCCATCCAACACTAGGTGCTAAAGAGACTGTCTCTTTCTCCAGATCTACTATACCAGGTACTCCTATTCCAACTCCCAGCAGTTTTTTTGGGGGGAGGCGACTTTTTCTATATAAATTCTTCAGAAATTCAATTACTTTTTCCACTGCTTTATCCCCAACAGTATTTGCAATCTCTGTCTCATCTTTTAAAACAATGCGACCCTCTAAGTCTGTTATGATACTGGATAAAGTTGTGCCTTCAAACAGTGCCCCCATTATGTAATATGCTGTCGCATTAAATTCCAAAAGTATAGGTCTTCTGCCGCCACTAGAAGGACCTTTGCCTACTTCTCTGATTAACTTTGCTGCGAGCAACTCTTCCACTATGGCAGAAATAGTAGGTCGGCTCAAACCTGTGCGCTCAGACAGTTCTACTCTCGAAAGAGGCCCTTCGTTTTTTATAAGCGATAAGACATTTGAACGATTTAAAAGTTTTATTAGGTACAAATGGTCCTGCGCTTGATCCATTTTCATTCTGCTGACACCTCTGCAATATATTTAGAAATCATCGAGCTTCAACAACCTTGCCGCATTTTTGCCAAATATTAGCTCTAAGTCTTCTTTTTTCATATTCAATTGTCGACATACCCTCATTTGATCTTGGAGATAACGGCGAGCAAAGCCGCGAGGAAACCACGATGAATCACTGCCAAATATAATTCGCTCTGGGCCTACAGTCTCATAAGCTTTTCTAAAAAGGGACTCAAGGTCCAAAGGATATGGCATCCATCTCACCCACTGATTAGAACCTGATGTATCTATGTATATGTTGGGGCATGACCAAGCAAGCCTGAGCAGTTCTCCCCAGAATCCTGCACCAAAATGCGGGATGACAAAAGGTATATCACTGTATGTTCTCGCAACATTTGCAAGAGACAATGGATTAATGTTTATATGTTCCACCACTCCACCGCCTCCGCCCATCGTTCCAAAATGAATGAGTACCGGAAGCTTTTTGTCTGCACAATATTCCCATATAGGTTTAAGTTTGGGGTCATCCAGAGGGCAGTCAATGAGGGGAGCAAACATCTTATATCCTCTAAATCCAAGCACTTCAACTGCATAGGCCAGTTTCTCTCTTGCGTCTGGGAACTGTGGATCATGATAGGCAAATCCAATGAATTTATCTGGGTATAGCTGTATCCACTTAGCTAGGTTATCGTTTTCTCCATGACCAGTAACAAATACGATCTTTTCTATCTGGTTTTTCTCTGCCTCTTCCGCCCACCTTTTTGCCTGTTCCTCACCGGATAAAGAACGGCTTTCAGGTTCTGGAAAATCCCATTCTTCAAGCCATCTTTTTCTCAGTTTGTTTACGTAGTCGAGGTGCTCCCCAGTAAAAGTTGGTGACCCCCACAAAGGTTTTTCAAATCCTGCCACAGGTGGAAAATGTACGTGAAAATCAATGATTTTAATACCCTGATACATTTAATCACCTCCTTATTTTAATTAATTTACCAAAATCACCATAAATTAATGTGTTTTCCTAAATATTTTCAAAGGAATTCCCCCGTTTTTGTGGAATTTTTATATTTTATTTTCGCTAATTTTTTCTTAATTTGTATATCTAGATAGTAAGTTAAGTTAACTAACTAATTAATATATTCTACATGAAAATTAAAAATCCTGCTTCGTTAAAAATTTTTTTAAAAATAGGACATATCTAATATATTTATGTAATTCTAAAATTCTTCTTTTAATATTCTAAAAAATCTCTATATATTAGGATTCCCTTCTGGTGACCTTACGGGTATTCGTTCATGTAATATACCATAGGACTCACAAAATTCTTCGAATTCTTTTGACTTAAATTGTGAACCATTATCGGTCCGCATCGTAAGATTTCCTTGAATGCCTCTGCTGCTCATTGATTTTAAAACTAAGCCTAATTCTCATCACAGCAAGTTTTTTCAATAATAAAAGCTTTATGGGATGCCAATGAGCAAAAGCCCCTTCAAGAGAAATTTTATTATGTTATGTGTTTTAGTCTATTTCTCTTGAAGAGGCAACAAAAATAGAAAATAGCTCAATAATATTTAACCATTATTAAACAATATTACATTAGTTTAACTCTCACTACCGCTGCAAGACAGTATGAAGAAATCAAAAAAAGTATAAGTTCAATCGTAGATGCAATAACAAAAGGCTACTTTCATCCAAGCCTCCATGAAAAATTAACAGAATTAGAACAGCAGAAAGCAGAAATAGAAGTGAGAATAAAAGAAATGAACAACCTACCCGATACTTCCTTTATCACGGAAGAAAAAATAAGACAGTATCTTTTAAAAGACAAAGAAGTGTTGGAAGCGGGTGACCCTCACAAAATTAAACAAATTTTACCAACATATATCAATAAAATAATCGTCTACCCTGCTAGAATTGAAGCCCATTTCAGGCTTTCGGTAGACGATACAGTTTGCGCATGGATGGTAGCGGCGAATCGCTCTCAACTTTGAACGGATTTTAAATTATGTTTTTACAATAAGAAAAAATTTCTTTAGCATACATTATTGCCTTTTCAGCTGTTTTAATATCTGGCATCCCTAAAGCTGTTGTGCCTGGCATGGCAGTAGGATATCTCGTTGGAATATAAAATTGGTTTAATACTTGGGCTTTAGATAGAAAGCTTTCAAAAGATTTATCATATTGTGTACAAAGATTTACAAGATCTATTAAATTATGAATTCGAGGAGGATTATGTTTTTGACTTACTAAAAATGCTTTTAAAGCTTTTTCTACAGCCTGATGGGAAAAGAAACAAACCATATTGTATTTACCTGCTTTAAACATGATTTCTGCTGAGTCAAGGTCATCCATAGCAAAATCAAGCCATTGTTTTGCTTCTTTCATAAATAACCTTTCCTTTCTTTAATATTTCTTCAACGTAAAACATACTTTCTTTCATTTCTTCTATTTCTTTTGGGGTATACACTATAATATCCGTGCCAATAGTAGGCTTAGCGACTTTGACAACTTCCTCTAATCTTTCGTAAAAAGACTTGTCAGTATCCTTTATAACTATTAAATCAATATCGCTCCATTCATTTATTTGATTTGTCGCTAATGAACCAAATAATATTATTTTTTCAGGTTGATACTCTTTTATCAGCACTTCTACAATTCTTATAAGTTCTCGATTTAATTGTTCTATTCTGCTCATAGAAAACACCTCAATTTGAAGGTTTTACCTTTAATCCGTTATATCAAATTGCAATTATTCTATAAGAGTTTATTTCCGTCTTTTTAATTTTTTATTTCCTCGCTTTAATTTCTGTAAGATGTGATATAATTATAGACAGAAAAACACTTCGAGTGTTATGAATATGTGGGATGTGGGAATAGGTAGAAGTGAACTACCTATCCTTTTTTTTAATTTAGTTCTGCGTGAAAATTTATAATTTTTATGCTCTATTTCTCTCTTTTATATTTAACTTTTCTTTTAATGCATATTGAAGTACTTGTGAAAAATTTATATTAGCCTTTTCTGCTGCTTCATTTAACCACCGGGGGAGCGTAATAGTCTTCTTCACACTTTTATTTGCCATTTCATCCCTAACAGGAGGCATATAGGCTTCAATAAGGGTAACGAAAGCTCCCTCAGAAACCTTTATTTTTTCTGGAGGTGTAGGTTCAGGGATAGGTTCATTATCTTCTTCTAAGTTATATATAAACAGCTCTAAAGCTTCTTTAGCCATATATAATGCTTCTTCAAGTGTATCACCTTCAGTTATACATCCGGGTAAGTCAGGAAAGGTTACAGTATAGCCGCCTTTTCCATCAGATTCAAACACTGCTGGAAAAATATATTTATCCATGTCAAAACCTCCTTTTCTACTTTTTTAATCCTGCCTGCTTGAGGATTGAATTCAATGTTTTCGGCTTTAAATCTTTGTTATGATAAGGAATTTGAATTTTGCCTGGCTTTGAAGGATGTATCATATGTACATGAGAACCCCTTTGATTTTTTATCATCCAACCTTCTTTTTGGAGTATTTTTATCAACTCTTTTGGCTTCATTTTTCTTCCTCCTGCTATATTATAATACGTGTAATACATACGTGTCAATAATTTTATATAGATTTAATCTTTTTGCTTTGTAGTCATTTTAAATTTCCACCCCTAAAATTTTTTACTCGCTCGTATTCGACAGCCTAGTTTCTAGCTTTTTTCTTACGCCATGTGCTTACACCTCCTCATTTTTTTGTTTGCTTCTTGTTTGCCCCCGGCAGTTAAAACAAAACGGCCTGCGAGCCGAAGGTCAAGGGGTCGGGGAGGGATACCGGACCGAGCGCAAGCTAGGGAGGATATGCTCACCGACCGTAGGCTTGCCCCTTGACCGTTAGGCGAGCAGGCGTATAATCTTTCCTGCGGGGGCAAACAAAAAAAGCACGTCTTTTCAACTAATATCATTAAATTTAAAATGCGGTTTAAAAAAATTGTCTATAAAATATAAAGTATACTTTATATTTTTTGTATAAAAACATAAAGTATGTGTTATAATATTATATGTGGGAGGTGATAAAAATTGTCTATTACAAGCTCAGAAAATATATTAAGGATTTTATACTCTTATAACCCTTGGTGGAGGGAGGGATATTTCCCTCAAGATCTGTCTAAACCCGTAAAGAGAGTAGTTTATCACAAGGCATTCGAATTACTAATGCATCCAACCATCAGAAGATATGTTATACTTTCAGGCGCACGCCGTGTTGGTAAAACCACGATTTTATATCAAATGATAGAAACCCTTTTAAAAAATCAGGTGCACCCAAAAAAAATATTATATGTATCTTTTGATCATCCTTTATTTAAATTAAGTTCCTTCGACCAAATTATTAACCTTTATGAAACAGCCATAAATCAAGAAAAGGAAGCTTATATATTTTTGGATGAAATTCAATATGCAAGTGATTGGGACAGATGGTTAAAAGTCTATTATGACACCAAACCAAACTGGAGAATTATTGCCACAGGTTCAGCTTCTCCTGCACTTATTGAAGGTACAAAAGAAAGTGGTGTTGGTCGGTGGACTGTTATTTCTGTACCTACTCTTTCTTTTTATGAATTTTGTGAGATACTTGGAGTCCCAGAAAGGCCCAAAAATTTGCCAGATCTAGATTTAAACGAAATTTCAAATTTAAAAGAATCCCAGCTAAGTGAGCTTATGTTTTTACTTATGCCCTTGCAAAAGTATTTTAATAAGTATTTAACAATAGGGGGATTCCCCGAATTTGTATTCTCAGAAGATCAATTTCTAGTGCAAAGAATATTAAGAGAAGACGTGGTTGACAAAGTTATTAAAAGAGATATACCTTCTTTATTTAATGTAAGAAACTTAGCGGTATTAGAAAAGGTATTTTTATACTTATGCTTCAATTCTGCAAGTGTTATAAGTATTTCAACAATAAGTAAGGAAATTGAAAATGTTTCGGCGGTAACAGTAGAAAATTACATTCATCTTCTAGAAAATGCGAATTTAATTTACAGAAGTTTACCCATAGAATTAGGTGGAAAAAAGGTTCTAAAAGCAAAACCAAAAATCTACGTCTCTGATCCTGCTTTGAGAAATGCAGTTTTGATGATAGACAATATACTCTTAGACAGTAAGGAACTTGGAATAACGGTTGAGACAGCAATTTTTAAACATATCTATAATTTTTACTTGCAAACAAATGCTAGAATAGGTTATTTTAGAAAATCTTCTGATAATCAAAAAGAAATTGATGTAGTTGTTGAATTCCCACATAGTAAATCCTTAATTGAAGTGAAATTCAGAGAAGATACAACACTTCCCGAGAATGATGCCATTGTTGAAATGTGTCAAAAAGAAAAAAACATTGCTTCAGCAATACTGGTAACAAAAAGGCCTGAAGATTATGGAAAAGTTAAGATTTCGACAAAGGTGCCAATAATAAAAATTCCTGCTTTTGCATTTATGTATTTGTTTGGGAGACGATAACTTATTCATTCAATTGAAAAGATGCTATTTGCTTGACTTAAAAAGAGATAAAGAAATTCTGGCATTACCAAGTAGTAAAGAAGGTAAGACTATACTAGACTTGCAAACCGAGATTATTTTGAATAAATTAATAGGGGGTTAGACTATAAATTAAATATTGAAAAAATTTGGATTTTGTCTCTGGGTTTACTCTAACCAGAGAGCGCCGAACGAGTTAACTTTTTAAATAACATTAGTTTTCCTTTGCCTGTATTATAATTTCGTAACTTTTATATAAAATTATTACTTATATATAAAATTATTACTTATCTATAAATTCGTCTATGGTGTTAATTCTTGTTTTTAGTTTTGCTTTTTCTGCGACCCAAGAATAATATTTTTTTAAGTCGTTTCCTACCACACAAATATCTACAAAAGGTAAATACACTGTTTGTAAAATATCCCATTCATCTATCTGCGGTGGTTCTTTAACGTGTCCGATCCCATAACGTGCTATTTCATATATTTTTGCAAAATAGAAAGCACGCCATATATCACTTTCATTATATATAGTCTCTGCATGTATAGTCTCTGCTATAATCTCCATTATTCTATCTCTTATGGTATCTTCAAACAATAATATGAAAAAATGCAAAGGATTCGATTCTACCAAGTTCAAAAATTGCTCTGGGTTTAAGATTTTTTCTTTTTCATCTCCTTTTCCATTTTCTTTTTCTTCTATTTCTTCAATTTTTTCTAAAAGTTTTTTGTGAGCTTCTGTATGTAATTTCTTCCATTGTTTTTCTTCTTCTTTTTTGATAGAATAGTGTCTCGATGAAATTTCCAAAGGTATTTCATCTGTCGTAAGATAATCTACTGCAACTTTTAGTGAAGGATAATTGTTTAAATTAAATAACTTATTTTTTACTACCCTCAACATTTCTTTTTCCAGAATTTCATTGTAATCCGGAAAAATACTAACTCTACCATCTTTAATAGATAATTTCTTACATACTCCTAACAATTCTTTTTGTCTTTGAATACCTTCAAAGTCTCCTTTATGTGCAGTGCTTGTGATTTCTAGCAAAGTAATCGTACTAATGAAGTTGTCAAATTCACGTATTTGAGCAAGTATTTTCTCTTGTTTTTCTTTAGAGAAAGAAGCTATTTTATTTATAGCATGTGTTTCCCAGTATACCTTCATGTTATATTTCTCCTTTCACTTTACACATTTTTATTTTCTTTGAAATTATCTTTTATCGGTATACACAAAAGACTAAGGTATAAAGTTTATTCCTAAATCCTTTAACTGTATAGGTTCATCATATCTTTTCATTATGCCAAGTTTAAAAGTAATAGCTTTTTTCTTATTTTTGTAATTAAACTAAGCCGACAGTTTTATAATTTCGCACAACATTGTAAAATGCACTCTTGAGAATATATAGTATATATATATTTCTGCAAAATCAAAAAAAATCCTCTACAAATTCTTATATCCTTTAATTATTGTTACTCCTCCACCTTGCTGGTTGTTTATAAGCGCTAAAATAGTTTCCTTATCTTTTAAAAGCTTATAAGTAAACCTACTAGTGTTCCCGCAAAAAGAGCAGGCATAAAAGGAAGCTTTGTTCTGAACTTGCGGAGGATAAGGGAATACAGCAGAAAAATCAGAGGGGAAAATAAAAGAATATCCCACATCCTAAAACCAGCATAGAAAGAGAAAGCAGTTAGAACTTTTACGTCTCCTCCACCTATTCCTCCTAAAAGCCAGAAAAGAAAAAGGACAGCAAATACCAGAAGGGAGTTAAGCAGTAGAAAATTTAAGCTTATATAAGGCTTCAAAAAGAAATTAATAAAAAAAGAACTAAAAAAGAGATAAGACATAACTATCCTGGTTCCTTTTTTGCCTTCTAGAAGCAAAACTTTAATTACCAAGATGCAAGCTTTTGGGGTTTTAACTTTTTTGGGCACAAGCCAAAAACGTTAAATTCTAAACTTGAAAGTGATCCTTATACGAATTGAAACCTAAAGGAAAAAAAATAAATGGTTAAATTTAAAAAAATATGTTTACCAACCCAATAGAGCTTCATCTGGGTAAGAAGGCAAGCAGGCGTCTAATCTTCTTCACGATGCTAACAAAAAAGCATAACTATAATATCATACTCCTGTAATATACAATTTGAAATGTTAACAAAACAAAAAATTATATGTCACACAAAACACTTATTCCGGGAGGATCTTAATATCAAAAATTTTAATATCATACTAAAGTAAAAACAGATTTGCTTTAATTATATAAAATTTCCTAAAATATTACATTAATATCATCTTTTTAAATTATCTTGAAATTCAGCAAAAATTCGCAAATTATTTTAAAATAAAGCGAAAAATTACGTTTAAAAGTTAATAAAAGGGCTTAATAGCACTTGAAAAATTAGAAAGAGTAATTTATACTATTGTTGTGGTGCAAGCGCTTGTACTAAATTTAAAAAGGAGGTTTGCCTATGAAGAAAACGCTTAAGCTGCTATCGATACTGTTAATAACTATCGCTCTTCTTTTCAGCACAATCCCATCAGTACCGGCAGCACCTGATACTTCGGTTTCCAACGTCGTCAATTATTCGACAGATGTAATCTACCAGATAGTCACAGACCGTTTTTTAGATGGGAATCCCAGTAATAATCCAACAGGCGACTTATATGATCCTACCCATACTAGTTTAAAGAAATATTTTGGTGGCGATTGGCAGGGTATTATTAACAAAATTAATGATGGTTATCTTACTGGTATGGGAATTACAGCTATATGGATTTCTCAACCTGTAGAAAACATTTACGCAGTTTTGCCAGATTCCACTTTTGGTAGAAGCACATCCTATCATGGTTACTGGGCACGAGACTTCAAAAAGACAAATCCATTTTTTGGAAGCTTTACAGATTTTCAAAATCTCATAGCAACAGCTCATGCTCACAATATAAAAGTTATAATAGACTTTGCACCAAATCATACATCTCCTGCTTCAGAGACAGATCCTACCTACGGGGAAAATGGTAGATTATATGACAATGGAGTATTACTTGGTGGTTATACCAATGATACAAATGGATATTTCCATCATTATGGAGGAACTAATTTTTCATCATATGAAGATGGAATTTACCGTAATTTATTTGACTTAGCAGATTTAGATCAGCAGAATAACACTATTGATTCATATTTAAAAGCGGCAATTAAACTATGGTTAGACATGGGGATTGATGGTATACGCATGGATGCAGTCAAACACATGGCATTTGGATGGCAAAAGAACTTTATGGATTCTATTTTAAGTTATAGACCAGTTTTTACATTTGGCGAGTGGTACCTTGGAACCAATGAAGTAGATCCTAATAATACGTATTTTGCAAATGAAAGTGGGATGAACCTTCTTGATTTTAGATTTGCTCAAAAAGTTCGTCAAGTATTCAGAGACAATACAGACACTATGTATGGACTTGATTCGATGATTCAGTCTACTGCAGCAGACTATAATTTCATAAATGATATGGTTACATTTATAGATAATCATGACATGGACAGATTTTATACAGGAGGCAGTACACGGCCTGTTGAGCAAGCGTTAGCATTCACTTTAACTTCTCGCGGCGTACCTGCTATATATTACGGTACAGAGCAATATATGACAGGTAATGGAGACCCTTATAATAGAGCTATGATGACATCATTCAATACTAATACTACAGCATATAATGTTATAAAAAAGCTTGCTCCATTGCGTAAGTCTAATCCTGCAATTGCTTATGGTACACAAAAACAACGCTGGGTTAATAACGATGTTTACATTTATGAAAGACAATTTGGAAACAACGTTGCTCTTATTGCTATTAACCGCAATCTTTCAACAAGTTACAATATTACTGGTTTGTACACCGCATTGCCTGCAGGAACATATTCTGACGTGCTTGGCGGATTATTAAACGGCAATAGTATTACAGTATCTAGTAATGGTTCTGTAACGTCGTTTACTCTTGCGCCTGGTGCAGTTGCAGTATGGCAGTATGTCAGTACAACTAATCCTCCATTGATAGGACATGTAGGACCGACAATGACAAAGGCAGGGCAGACTATAACCATAGATGGAAGGGGATTTGGCACAACAGCAGGTCAAGTATTATTTGGGACAACTCCTGCAACTATTGTGTCATGGGAAGATACTGAAGTAAAGGTAAAAGTTCCTGCTTTAACTCCTGGAAAATATAACATTACATTAAAAACAGCATCAGAAGTTACAAGCAATAGTTATAACAATATCAATGTTTTAACGGGAAATCAGGTATGTGTTAGATTTGTAGTAAATAATGCTACAACCGTGTGGGGAGAAAATGTATATCTTACGGGCAATGTAGCTGAACTTGGCAACTGGGATACATCGAAGGCAATAGGACCGATGTTTAACCAGGTTGTGTATCAATATCCTACGTGGTATTACGATGTAGGTGTGCCTGCTGGTACTACTATAGAGTTTAAGTTTATAAAGAAAAATGGTAGTACTGTAACCTGGGAAGGTGGATACAACCACGTATATACTACACCCACTTCTGGTACAGCTACTGTAATTGTAAATTGGCAAAATTAACATCTAAAAAAGCTAAATTTCCCTCTCCCCATATTTTTAAAAATAGAGGTAGGGTAAATGTAACCTACCTCTATCTTAATTTTAAATTATATGTGAGGTGATAATAATGAAATCCACTTGGCTAGCTCTAAAGCGAGAAGCAGAATTAGCAGCAGAACATTTGGCTATAGGTGTCACAGCTCTTGGAAAGGCCAATTATGCTCAGCAAGCATACTATTACCAAGCTTTTTTTGCACTCTCAATTGGACTTGAGCGTGCTGCAAAATTAGCTCTAGTGGTTGATTATGTATTAGAAAATAAAGGTGCTTATCCCTCAAACAAAGAGATACGTGGTTACGGACATAACTTAAAAGAGCTACTTGACCGTGTGGATCAGATTGCAGAGCGACGCGGATTGTCTGGTACTGAGGGTAGACTTCCACGTTCTGAAATTCACGTTGAGATAATTGAAATCCTATCCGATTTTGCAACTAACGTCACTCGTTACTACAATCTCGATTTTGTGACAGGTAACCCGTTTACTGCACAACGAACCGATCCTATACAGGCATGGTACGTAAAAGTTACACTTCCGATATTAAATAAATATTATAAGCCACATTATATGAGGCAACAGGAACAGAAAGCTAAGTTGATTGAACAGTTAATCGGCAAGTCCACGTTGGTACTGTTTCATGATGAGACTGGTAATACACTTGACTCTGTGTACGAAGCTTCTATACAGGCTACTATTACAAAAATTGCTATACGTTATACCCGAATGTATGTCTTGCAGATTATTCGCTTTATAGCACGTACACTTTGCGAATTGGGAAACATTGCGTATACAGAAAGATTAGAAGATATCCCATACCTAAATGACATATTTGGCATTTTCAACAATAGCGATGAGTATTTTAAAAACCGCAAGAACTGGTCGATCTGTAAATTATAAATATCAGTATTCTTCCTAAAATGCTG
>NZ_AVAF01000158.1 GCF_000445185.1 Thermoanaerobacter sp. A7A | reverse complement strand
GCACTAATGTTTAAACAGGAATGGGCATTATTTAGGGTGTAAAAACTTTTATAAAACAAACGCCGGGGACGGTTCCTATCATCTGTTTTTAGATGAAGTGAGCCGTCTTTTATATTTTAAATTATTACCAATTTGTAACCAAAATTTAAGAATTTCTTAATAAATTTTAACATTTAAAGAGGTATAATGGAAGAAAGAGGAGAGGCAAGGGAAAGAAAACGAAAGAAAATGAGGTGGAATTAGCTGAAAGGCTTTTTGAAATTATTTTGAAAGCAAAACAAGGGGATAAGGAGGCTATAGAGGAAATAATAAGGCGATTTGAGCCCTTGATAATGAATAGTGTAAAAGGTGCAGATGAAGAAATAAAAGAAGAGTTAAGGCAGGATTTAATCGAGATTATAATAAGAGCAGTAAGAAATTTTGAGATAAAATGAAAAATAAATTTTAGGTTATGGAATATTTTTTAGAAATTTTGGCTTTTATATAGATAGAGGGGAAAATAAAAAAAGTGGGAGGTGAAAGTGGTTGTAATTTTATGGTATTACACAATATAAAAGAGAGGAGAAGGAATATGAAAGTATTAAAAATGGCAAAAGGCATATTGCTGGCTTTGTTGATGTTGTCATTAGTGACCACAGCTTATGCATCTGTTACATATGCTAAAACGGATTATACAAATGCTCATAAAAATGCAATTGAACAGAAAGTAAAAAATGTGTTGACTAATGGATTCGGACAGTTTTACACAATTAACAGCATTCAAGTTAAATTTAATGACTTAAAAGTTACTGATTCAAAAATTGAGGCAAATCTTTTTGTAACTATGAATACGACTTTAAAAGCAAAGAGAGTTGAGGACCTTCCATACGTCAAGGGAATGCTTAAAGAGGTCAATCTAAATAATTTTAAATATGAATCTAATGCTAAAATGAACAGTGCTCTTTTTGAAGCAAATAAAAATAGCCTAAAAGAAGATCAATTATCAAAGGCCTCTAAGGAATTGGAGTTTAGATTTAATGATCTAAGTCAATATATAAATAAAGCTGATGATAATAATTTCTTTCTGACAATTACTGCTGATGTAAAAAACAATCAGATTATTCAAGATTCAATAAACATAATGGCAGAGAATATTGATACTCTGGTTCCAATACAAGATCTGCTTCCTAAATCTTTAGAAAAAATGGAGGAAGAGGGCATACACGATATGCAACAGATTTTGAATTCACAGGGAGAGGAATATTCACCTGCACTTTATGCTTCATATGACAGGATTGCTGCAAGAGACTATGCCAATAAATGGTCTATAAATGCTACATCATGCTATGATCATGGAACGTCCTGTGGCATACTGCAAGCCAGAAACACATGGAACAATGATGTGTATCCATATTATTCTGAGTTATGTCATAATGATTGCGCTGATTTTGTATCACAAGCTTTACATGCAGGTGGCATTCCAATGGATAGTACTTGGCATAGAGGTACTGCCGCATAGACGACATTAGCATGGGTAAATACAGATGCGCTAAAAAGATATATGGTTGGTAAGGGATACTGGAAAGCATCAAATTATACATCTGCATCGGCTGGAGGGGTCCTTTACACATCTACTTCTCATGTCGTCATGATTGTTAAAAATGATACAATAACAAGGCAATTTAGTGGGCATACAAATGATAGGAATCAAGTAAATTACTCAAATGTATCAGGCTATGAATATTATGTTCTGTGGAATTAAGATTAATTAGTGTTTAATTCATATAAAGAAGAAGCTTATGTTGCTTCTTCTTTGTATGAATTTTTAAAGAAGGAGGTTTTGTTCTTTATGAAAAAGTTTTTCTTGATGGTCTTTGTACTTATATTTATTGCTACAGGTTGTTATACTGTAGATAATACTAAAGTTACAGAAAATAAAAGCCCTAAGAGCGGCATTGAAGAGATAAAAATACCTTTTTTTGTATATACAAATGAGTCAGACAATAAATATGCTGCAAGGTTATGTTATTGGGATTTAAATAATGTTAAAGTAAATTTAACTGAAGAGACGGTCTATGTTTCTGAAGATAGGAATTTTCTCACCCCAGTATTTTGGGATGGAGATAGTAGGATAGTATTAAGGAAAACGTCTTATCCAACACATGAATATAAAGATAAAGCAGAGATTGTCAAAAGCAATGATATGAATACTGTATACGGCAAAGACATCAAAGCTAAAAGAAATTTGGATAACAACTCTGAACCAATCAAAAAAGTTAAAAGCTATACATTATACTTGCACAATGGCAACGATGTAGTGGAAAAGGATGTATCATTTCTATATAAAACAAAGGATGACAAAGGCAATGACATAACAGTAGGTGAATATGACTACCCCTGCTTTATAGATTATGATAGAAAAACAGGTGATATAACATTTATCTTTAGTTATCCGTTTGATACACATACAAATGTATATATTGCCAAAAGCAATGTAGATAACATCGACAAGATAAGCTGGGAAGAGGTAAAACTTCCTGAAGGTGGTGTTGTTTATACACCTAGTCCTTATAATACAATGCTTATAGGTTCTAAATACTATATCCAATGTTTCAAAACTTTATGTGAAGTCGATCTTAAGGGGAAAAAGGTAACTTTACTTGATGATGTTGTGAAAGGATGTAGAAGTATCGTTAGAGAAGGAGATTTCAAGGCAGACTATTCCAAAGATATAAAGCCTGTTGGGAAATACAAAGATGTGTTGATTTTAAGCCTTCCTATAAGTACAGATACAAATGTAGAGCCTTTAATATGTGCGCTTAAAGATAACAAGCTATTAGGTGCAATACATCCTAAAAGCAATGATATGTGGGATATAATTGGTTCTGATAAGAAAGTTGCATATTCGATTGATGTGAAAGATAAAAATCTGCACAAAGAATTTAATGCAGATCTGATGTACTTCCCGAATTTAGAAACAATAGAATAATATAATAGCATAATCTATATACAGTTTATTAAAATTAATAAACAGTTCACTTAATCAAAAAAGCAGATAAAGTGAACTGTTTTTTACATTTTTAATTGTTAACAATTTGTAATCAAAATTTAAGGATTTCTTAATAAATTTTAACATTTAAAGAGGTATAATGGAAGAGAAAGGAGAGGTAAGGAGGGCAAAGAGATGAAAGAAAATGAGGTGGAATTTACTTTTATTGGGTATTTAGCTAGGTATGTCAAGTTTGAATCTGTAAAACTTAAAAAGAAATACCAGGAAGTAAAATATAAAGAGCTTTTAATATTGGATGCACCAAGAAATAATGGGAATAGTGAGGGTAAAGAAGAGGGAATTGATAGAATCACGTATAGTTATATCTCATTTGAGGATGAGGTAATAGATAAATATATGCTTTTAAAATATAAAGAATTACTTGAACCAGAAGAATTC
>NZ_AVAF01000157.1 GCF_000445185.1 Thermoanaerobacter sp. A7A | reverse complement strand
TATAGAAGGCGTATCTCAAAAAGAAATTGCATCAATGCTCAATAAAACGCAGTCCTATGTAAGTAAAAAGAAGAAAAAAGCTCGTAGAAAATTGGAAGAATTTATAAAGGAAGTTTGAAACTATGAAGGATTGTGAAAGGCTTTTTGAAATTATTTTGAAAGCAAAACAAGGGGATAAGGAGGCTATAGAGGAAATAATAAGGCGATTTGAGCCCTTGATAATGAATAGTGTAAAAGGTGCAGATGAAGAAATAAAAGAAGAGTTAAGGCAGGATTTAATCGAGATTATAATAAGAGCAGTAAGAAATTTTGAGATAAAATGAAAAATAAATTTTAGGTTATGGAATATTTTTTAGAAATTTTGGCTTTTATATAGATAGAGGGGAAATAAAAAAGTGGGAGGTGAAAATGTTTGTAAAACGTTTTCTGGAAATAAAAAAGGAAGGAGAAAGTAAATTATGAAAAAGTTGTTTGTTACGTTTCTTTTAACACTTTGTTTCATATGTGGAACATTTACTAAGGTAAATGCATGTCAAGATAATGAAATTAACATGAAAAATCAGATTGTGAACCTGATTACGAAAGCTTATGAATATAGAACAAAATCAATAGTGGATCAATCTATTACTGACGAATTGGGTCTTTTCTACGTAAAAGGTGAGAAAATATATGATTTTGAAAAGAATAGATATCAGAATTACAAGAAAATGGAGAATAAATTGGATTTAAAAATAATAGATATTAAATCTAGCATAAAAATTAATGATATTGAAATACTGAGTGATAATAAGGCCCAAGTAAAATTAAGGGAAATTGTAAGTTACAAATGGCTGTGCAAAAATGATAACCCAAGAACTATTAAACCTAATAGTTCTGAAATGGGGATTGACCATAAAATTATTTTAGTTAAAGAAGCTAATGAGTGGAAAATACAAAAAGATGAATATACGGAAGGAGAATTAACAGAAGTTACTTCACCGGATTACAAGAGTCCACAAGTGGAAATATCAGGAATGGTGAATGAAGGGGATATTATAGTACCATATTCCATACAAGGGGCTACCTATTATAATAGAAATGTAGCAGCTAATTATGCTGAAACTTATTGGTATAATTACAACACAAATTACAGGGATTATACTCGAGACGGCGGAGATTGCGCAAATTTTGTTTCGCAATGTTTATATGCAGGTGGAGCATATTTTATTGGGTTTGGAAACAATAGCAGTAATTGCTGGTGGTATGATAATAAAAATACTTCTACTACTTCAGATGATGTAGCATCAACTACTTGGACTTACTGTCCTTCTCAAAAGCCTTTTATACTAAGTGGTTGGGGGAAGGAGGTTAATCCTACTAGCTTATCAAGAGGTGATCTTGTGTATTATGATTGGACAGGAGATGGAGTATGGGATCATGTAGCAATAGTTACAGGTTTTGATAGTTCGGGGACGCCACTAGTTACTTGTCATACTACGAATTATCATAATATAAAATGGAATTATGGTGGAAGTTCTTGCAAATATAGTTGCATACATATAAATGATTATATTTAATTGCCAACTTAAAAATGTACTTAGTTATTTGGCATAAATTTTATTGAAATAAGAGGCTTTGTAAACTAAACATGAAAAAATAGCACAATGTTTTAAAGAATTGCTTCAAATTGCTTTTAATTTCGCCTTGACAATTATAAAAGTCCGCCTTGAGATTGTCAAGGGTAAAATGAACATGCTGTCTGTGTCAAGATTTTGTAGGTAAAAAATTTTTATAACTGACCTCACCGTTAAAAATCTAGGAGTTTAAAATTAGTAGTTTATATATATTGCTAATTATGTTAAATTATTACTTTAACAAATCATAAATATCCACTTTCTTTTTTGCTTTTTTAATGTAAAATATATACTAGTAGAATTGTTTACTCCTCAAATACCTACTGCTAATCCATTTGCTCGTGTTAATTCCTTTAAAACGTATTTTATCCATGGCTTGCTCGCAAATGGACCTTTCAGTATCGGTAATGAAACTCTTAACCATTCTTCTATGTCTTCTTCCGCGTATTTTCTTTTTTCCACGTGCTTTGTCGGCTGCATTATCTTTTTTATTTCTTCCTGTTTTAAATGCCACTGCATTGTATAGTCTTCTAATCTGCCATTCGCTTTTTCTGATAATATCCTGCTCATCCTGTCTCCACCTTCTTCTGTCCACCTAGCTCCAAGCCGTTTCATACGTCTTGCTATGTTATGCTGAACTTGGCCTTCTATGGCTCCTAATCTTTCCGCTCCTTCAGAACCTTTTATCCCCTCCCAATTCTCCATAAGGTATTTTAACAGCCTAACAATTCTCTTCCGACGTTCTCCTTTTGTCTTCTTGACTGCTTCTTCTAATGTCCTTTGCGTTTTTTCTAAGTCCCCTTGATAAATTGCTTCTCTTACCTTGTCATATGTCTCTTCGTCATACCACAGGGCCTCTAGCAAGTTCTTCTGCAAGTGATACGGATCCAGTCTATATTCTGCTCCTGAAAAGTATTCTAATCCTCCTTTTGGCCATTCCGCTCCGTCCCCTCCTATATACACTTTCTCTATTTTGTCTAATTTCCATTTACTTCCTACTTTCGCGTATACTTCTTCCCACATACTCTCTCCTTCTGCTAAACCGCTTACTACTAGTTTGTTCTTTAGTCTATATCTTCCCTGTGATTCTTCTTCTTTCCCTTCATAGATTACAAAGTGCTTTATTTCTCCTTTCTTCTTATCCGATTTCTGCAGTCTTATTACTACCCCGTCTCCTTCTATATAAAGCTTTGACGTCTCTTCTTTCCCTTCTGGTATTTGTCCATATTCAAATACAGCCTCTTTCTTTTCTTCGCTCTCCTTCTTTATCTCATCACCTACTTCCTGGACCACATTCCATATCGTCATTGAGCTAATATGAGGGAAAAGGTAGCTTAATACTTTCGCTGCCCTCCTAAAAGTCATTTCTGTGGCTAGTTTTGTCGCTATCTCCCTTATCCCCGGTGTTATTCTGGCTCCTCTCGGAATCCCCAATATTTCGTCTAAAAGAAATTTCGTCTCACCTGTCTCTTTGTTCCTGTATAACCTCCTCCTGTACGTAAATTCCCCAAAAATGCTTATCACCTGCTTCGCTCTAAATCCTATTACCTCCCACACTCTTTTATCTCGGTTCTCCATTAGCTTTCTGTCAATCTCTTCTGCTGCCCACTCAAGAAGTTGCCTTGATACTTTTTGTGTAAGTTCATGTATCCCCCTCTCCAGTTCATAAAAATCTTTACTTTCCTTTATTATTTTCATTAAACCCTGAACAAAAAGCAGGATTATGCCCACTATGTGTCGAATATCTAATAACATATCAGACCTCACCTTCCTTTGATTTGATTTTTGATTTTTTCCCGGTGAGGTCTTTTTTTCTACATCCATACCCCATTTTCCTGCTTTATCACCTACTGAAATTTTACACTATCTGAACATGCTAACGCGCACCCTTGACAATCTCAAGGACGTACATTCTAAAAATATTTAGGCAAAATAAAGAAAAATTTATGCTACAAGAAGATACTTTTTCTTCTCTCTTTCAGTTAGATTTAATCCAGCAACTTGAGCTGGGGTTAAGCCATTAAGAGATGAATGAGGTCTTACAAAATTATAAAAAAATATAAACATGCTGATTAGGTTATTGGCTGATTCAAAAGAATTAAAATCTTGCTTAGTCTTATACCAAGCTTTAAATTGATGATGAAAAGACTCTATTAAATTATTAGAAATATCATCTTTAAAGCTTTCAACGCGAATATGTTTAACAGAAATACCCATTACAGAATTAACTGGTACTTTATAAGCACTGTATCGATCGCTAACTATGGCATTAACAGTACCTAAGTCTTTAACAGAATTAAGTAAAGCAAAAGCTTGGTTATAAAATATTTTTGACCATTGATTTTTACAACAGTTTCATCAGCATGCCATTCATCTGAATTAAAATCTAACATTGGCATAAGTTCCAAAGAGAGATTATTGAAAAATGGAGCAAATTTCTTACACCAATTGCTAATGGTAGTATGAGAAACCTTAACATTATGTACTACTCTAAGTATTAGGGCAATATTTCTAAAAGAATTTTTGCCAAGGTAAAACATAGATAGAGCAGTAACAATTATATGCACAGGATAACGCATACGCTTAAAATCATTCTTCCCAACAATCTTAGACATAGATGCAGGCAGTATATTGTTAGGTTTAGGAACAAACACAGAATGATTGCACTTTTTATCACAACAACGGAATTAGAGTAGTATTCATAATCATGATGAAGAAATGTTGCTTTACCACAAACAGGACAACGAGGATATTTATGCACCTTTTTAGACACTGGTCTATCAGGAGCAAATTGGTGATTACACTTACGGCAAAGATACTTTTGATAACCATCTTTATCTTTGCCATAGAGATAAAAAGAATCTTTATTGTTGCATTTTGGGCATTTTATTGGTACAATTTTTTGCATGAGGACTTCATCCTTTCTGGAAGGTATTTGTTTTCTCGCAAAAACATTGTACCACAGAGGATTGAAGTCCTCAATTTTCATTTAAGTTTACAGAGCGAAATAAGATTTGAGGAGGTATTATGATGCAAATTTATAAGAAGGCTGTGTTGTTTCTTTTAATAATTATTATGACTACAACTGCATGTTCATTAAAAAATAACAATAAAGTTACGCAAGCAGAAAAGCAAAATCAGATTATACAGAACTACCTTAATAACCTTTCAAAAGAAGACAAGAAAAAGCTTCAAGAAGCCTCACCAGAGGATATAATAAAGATGTATTATGACTCTATAAATGACAAAAAATATGACCTTGCAATTATCTGTGCTTCCTGCTTTTTAAAAAATTCAGCCATAAAGTCGGCAATCCCCGTTGACGAAGCATGTAAAGAACATTTGAATTATCTAAAGAGAATAAAGAAAATCGAGCTAAAATCAATAGAAGAATATAATCCGCCAGCTTCGGCAGAAAATATGGGACACAAAAGCGGCAAGTTATACTGCGTTTACTATATTCAAGAGGCAATTGATTCAAATGAATTTGCTGTGTTCTCAGGGAAATTTACAAGATTTATAACAGTTGAAAAATCGCCTTTATATAATGGATGGTGTATAAGTTCAATAGATTCATCGCCATAAAAGGTAAATTTGTTTAAAGATGCAGGGAAAG
Source organism: Thermoanaerobacter sp. A7A (assembly GCF_000445185.1). GTDB lineage: Bacteria > Bacillota > Thermoanaerobacteria > Thermoanaerobacterales > Thermoanaerobacteraceae > Thermoanaerobacter. The sequence continues at coordinate 21,483 of NZ_AVAF01000157.1, read as the reverse complement.
CCCTGTATTTTTTATATTACGGCGGTTTACATTGTAACCATTTTGTAACCAAAATTTAAAAATTTCTTAATAAATTTTGGTATTTAAAGAGGTATAATGGAAGAAAAAGGGGGTAAGGAGGGTAAATTTAGAAAAATGAGCGAAGGCAATGGTGGCAAAAACCTCAAACGTACGTTATTTTGGGTCTTAATAGTTCTTTTTGTTGTAATAGCATTGATAGGTTATGATTATTATAACTACAATAGAAGTCATCTATTTTTATACAATACTAATAAAGCTCCTGATTTGAATTATTCTACGCATAGTAATAATTTTAAAATTTATACTCTAATTGAGGTGGGAAAGAAATACCAATTTTCTGGCAATGAGACTTCTGAATGGGCTAAAAATGCAAAAGAAGCTCAAGAGTCCAATAAATATACTTCTTTACAGTATAAGATAATAATAGAAAATATCGGTGATAAAGTTATAAGAGACTTTAAAGCACAAGCATTTGTTGACGAAGGATTGGAGCCATATATAATGTCTGGGATATTATATTTTGGTACTCTAAAGAATCAAAAGATAGATTTAAATGTGAAGAATAATGAGAAGATGGATTATATGACAGAAATTGATCGGCTTACCTGGTTGCCAAATATAAATCAAATTGATGTAAAAGATAGGGGAAAAATTTTGGAAGCCATTAGAAAGCCTATAAAACTCATAATTAAGTGGAGGGATGGAGAAGAATATTTACTTTTAGAAAATGCTGAAGTGAAGATATATTGAGATTACAATGGTGCAATTGATAATAATTTTTTGTCAATTGTGCCATTATTTTTTAACTTTTTATAGATAATGAAGATAAAGAGAAGTGATGTATGGATTTAATTGGCATAAATTTTATTGAAATAAGATTTTGGAGACGGTTCCTCTTATCTGAATAATTTAAAGTTCAGACAAAAGGAACCGTCCCCTCTGTCTTAAAAATAAATTTCTCTTGTTTTTTGTTCTAAATTTGTATATTATGGTAATAGATTACTTGTTATTTATCTTTTGCTTTAGTATTTACAAAATATTTGGAGGGGTTGCTTTGAAGAAAATGTTTGTAAATAAAAATGGGCAAATGCGCTCAGGATGGAAAATTACTATTTTGATAGCAGGAACTTTTGCTATCACATTGCTACTTTCATTTTTAGCTTTTTTTATAATAGGCTTGATGGGTGGCTATCTAAAATATCCAGCTCAGAAATTTTATCTTTTGATGATGGTAGGAGAAGAGAGATTTTACGTTTTTAATACTGTACTATTATTTTGAAAGATACAGGAAAGTGCAAGAAGTAGAACTGGGATAAAAAGAAGGGATAGCAGTGAATATTGAAGAAAGAGTTTTAGGTATAGACGGAGCTTGTGGCGGATGGGCAGTAGCTACTTGTAAAAATGGGAAAGCTTAGGATTGCCAATGGAAATTTTCTTTGTAAAATTTAGCAGGTTAAATGAAATTTTTATAGAATAAATATTATTGTAAAGAAGTTGAAGAGGGGGAGCAAAATGGCAAGTAATTACAGTAACTTTTTTATAAAAGGTGAAGACGGGGTAGATATATACGTTCATTTATGGGAGCCTGTAGAAATTCCAAAAGGGATTATTCAGGTATTTCATGGAATGGCTGAACACGGGGGAAGATACCAAAATTTTGCCCGTTATATGAATGAAAAAGGATTTGTAGTATGTGACAATGACCATAGAGGTCACGGGAAAACAGCAGGGAGCCTGGATAATGTAGGTTACATAGGAAAAGATGGCTTTAATAAGATAGTAGAAGATGAATATCTGATAATGAAGTTTTTGAAAGAAAAATACGGAAATCTTCCCATTGTCATATTTGGCCACAGTTTTGGATCTTTTGTGGCTCAAGAGTTTATGATAAGGTATGGTGAAGAAATTAATGGCGTTATATTGAGCGGTTCATCTGCGGTTAAGGAATTGCCTCTTAGATTTGGTTATGCTTTGGCTTTTATTGAAAAAACACTTTTTGGTGAGAAAAAGAGAAGCAAAGTTTTAGATAAATTAACGTTTGGAAGTTACAATAAAAAAATAAAAGGAGATAATTTGAGCAAATTTGAATGGCTCTCAACGGATAAGGAAGAAGTTAAAAAATATGAAAAAGACCCTTACTGCGGGGGTATTTTTACAGCAGGATTTTTCTACTATTTTTTTAAAGGGCTTTTAAATATATTTAAGCTTCAGAGGCTTATAAAAATACCAAAATATTTACCACTGTTTATAATTTCAGGAGAGGAAGACCCTGTAGGTGAGTATGGAAAATTAGTAAAAAGGTTATATGACCTATACAAAGGGATGGGGCTAAAACAGGTTGATATAAAGCTTTATCCGGGGAAAAGGCATGAACTTCTCAATGAAGCTGGGAAGGAGGAGGTTTATAAAGATATTCTCACATGGATTGAAAATAAAGTGCTAAATTATTCTTAATAACACCATGTAAAATGGCATTATGATAACGCTTAATATTGTTGTATATGTAATCATACTTGTGGCAAATTCATAATCTGCTCCGTAAACTCTCGCTATAATTGCTGAGTTTACAAGTACAGGCATTGCTGACATTATGACAAATACATCCCTCATAAGCTTTGGCACAGGGATGAATATGTTTAGAAAAAGTACAAGAGCAGGAGTTATTAAAAATCTTCCAATGAAAACTAGAATGGCATCTTTGTCAAGTTTAAATTTATCAAAACCCATTTCATGAATGACTGTGCCAATGTAGAATATTGATAAAGGAGTAGTGAGGTTTCCAATCATTTTAAAGCTTTCAAAGAGAAATTTTGGTAGAGAAATATTTGCAAGTACAAAAATTACTCCTATTATAAAACCTAAAAGAGGAGGATTAAATATCCTCTTTACAGTATCCCAATTTACTACATTTTTTTCTTTTTCATTTACATCCTGTATAACGCTGTATACTCCTAAAGTCCACAGTATTGTAGTGTTTGCCATGTAATATAAAAGGGCATAAGGTGTTGCTATATCTCCAAAAAGAGCTTGAGCCATAGGAAGACCAACAAAGATAGTATTTGAAAGGGAAAATATCACTACAAAAACGCCTTTTCTTCCCTTTTTTATTTTAAAAATGCTAGCAAATATGTAGGCGATCATATACGACAGAAGGATAGATAAAAATGGAATCAAAAGACCTCTTACTGAGTGTTCTAGTTGTTTTTTAGTAAAAGTTGTAGACATGTTTACAATCATATTAAGAGGTAGTGATACATTAATTACAAGCTTTGCAAAAAGGTCTGATGTTTGCCTGTCAAACCAGCCTATTTTAGATAAATAATATCCCAGTGCCAGTATGAATACAATTATTAAAACTCCCTGGACTGCAGAGAAGAAGGTGTCCATCAAAAAGCCTCCTTGTTAGAGAACATAACACTGTGTTTAGGCTTATATTAAGGATAACACAAAATGATAAAAATTTCAAAGAGGGGTCTATATATAATTCTATAGCTTAAAAGCTCCAAGTATTTGCCCTGCTTGAAGATTATAATATTTAAGATAAGTTAATAAAAATTTAATAATTTGTAACTAATTTGTAATATCAGATGGACGAAATAATGGTATAATGAGGATAGAAATATTTTGGAAAAGAAAATATTAGAAGGGGTTGAGTGCTGTTGAAGAAAGGTTTGATGTTGTTTATTAGTGCTATTCTAATGTTGTCATTTTTTACTATAATTGCTTTTGCAAATAGCACAATCAAATTAATTGTAAATGGGAGTGAGATTAAACCGGATGTGCCACCGCAAATTATCAATGGAAGGACAATGGTGCCGATTAAGTGGGTGGCTGAAGCTCTAGGAGCAGAAGTAGAATGGGATAAACAGAAGAAAATTGTTAAGGTCTCTTTTAACAAAAAAGTAGAAACAGATTTGATTAGCAATTATTTGAGGACAGCCCAAACTTCAAAACATTTTGTAGAAAACTTTGCCCATGCTTTGCAAGAACGAAATGGAGCTGTGGCTCGTTTATTTTTAAGTCCTGAAATTAGGGGGCAAATAAAACCTGAAATAATAGGTCCTTCTACACCTGTAACAAAAATAGAAATTAAAGAAGTTTCTTATAGTAATTATTATTGGGTATATAATGTTAAGGCATATTATGGTCCTTATAATAATAATTCACCAACATTAGCTTTTGAAATAGACTTAACAGTAGAACCAGAAAGATATCCTGACGGTTCAGTGGTTTCGAGTAGGTATTTTATTACCAAATTGGATTGGATTAATGGTAAGACTGAATTTATACCTAATTAAAGAGATTAGGCAAGAATTCTTGCTAAATCTCTTTAAAGTTTCAGAAAAGAGTTTGTCTGAAGGGTTGCTTTATATAATCAAAATCGGGGTTTCTAATTTAGCATCGGATGTTTATCCTAATATCTATAATCAATGGCGATGAAAAGATACAAATTCTGGGTTTTTAAACTAATAACAGTATATATTTTCAGGAGGTATGTTTAAATGAAAAGGCTTTTTGCTATTTTTTTAATAATAGTATTATTTTTAAGTGGATGCGATATTAATAATAGAAAAACCGATAAAAAGCAGTCAGAAAATATTATACCTCCCATATCTAAAACAAAAGAGAATCTCAATGAAAGAAGGCATAACAAAATAAATGTAAGTCAACTTCCTAAAAGCAAGGAAGAGACTGCGACTATTGAAGGTGTGGATTATAAAGTTTCATATACACTTTTTGATTGTTCTAAATTATCACCTGGTTTTATAACTTATATTCCGGAAAACATGGAAACAAGTATTAATAATTTTGGAGATGGTTCTACAACTGTGCGTATAGAAACTTCAAAAATAATAAATGGACAATTTCTTCATGACTATGACTATATTGAAATAACTTTTTTGCCGAGAAATGTAGATAAATCTTATGCAATTGAAAAAGTAAAAGGTCTTGCAAACAAATATAAGCTTAAAGAAGAGCAAAAGATTTTTAATTGGGCGATATTTCAGAGGAATGGAGTTTATGGAGTTATAGTTTTAGGAGAGCATGGAGGTAGATATTTCTATATTATTATTCATCCTACTCTTGAATCGTCAGACATGTTTAATCCAATAGCTAAAAATGTAATCAAGGAATTTATATGGGTAGATACAGGTACGAGATTGTAAAAATTACTCCCTCACATTTTAATTGAGAGAGAGTCTTAGTTTAGGTATCAGGTAATTTTATACATTTGCTCTAATGTTATATTTCCGTAATAAGGGACCATATCAAATGCTTTCCCTGCCATATGTTGAGAATATTTTGCTACTTGTCCAGGATATTTACTTGCTAAATCTTTATTGTGTTTAACAGAGCAATATGCGCGGGTGATACGTATAGGAGTTCCTATTGCTTTTCTATAGTTATTCCATTGATTTAGTGTTTTTGTATCTGTAAAAATATAAGTAGTATATAATTTATCAAAATCAGAGCTATAATCTGCCAATTCGTATACTGATAAATTTTCTGCTTTTGGCATTGGTTCTAATCCTTTTAGAGTATATCTTTCCCATTGAGAAGTATTTGTATTAAATATGTTTACTGAGAAAATTGTATTTTTAAGATCGGTACTCATAAGATTCCACCTCCTTCTATTATTTATTTTTCCAAAGGCTAATCGGCCGATTTACCCTTCTACCTATTAAAGAGAGTTTTATGTCCTAATTTACAACCCGTCTAAAAAATCTTCTCCTAAAAATTCTCTCATTTTTTTCAATGCTCTTTTCTTTGTCTTATTTACTGCCTGCTTCGAAATATGGAGCTTTAAAGCTATTTTCCAAAGAATTTATTAAGATAAATTAATAAAAATTTAATAATTTGTAATAAATTTGTAATATCAGATGGACAAAACAATGTTATAATGATAATATGAGTAGAAACATTGGATGCTTGGGTGAAAGATTAAAAAGTTTTTAAAGCAGTAATTGGGGGGATAAAATGAGAGGAAGATATTTTTTAATTTTTCTATTTGGGATAATAATTGGTGTATTGTTATCCCAGGAATTTATAAAATATACGGATAAGGAGACAATGGCGAAAAATATTCAAAACGTTGATTTGGCAAATCCAATTTCTCAAAAAGAAATTTTGAAACAATTAAAGGAAAGTTCATCTTTTGATATGTCTCAAATACCCGTGTATGGTTCTGATATTTATGGAGAAATATGGAGAGATTATGACGTTGATTCTGCTTCATTTGATGATTGGAAATTACCTAAAGTGTGGCAAAAATATATTTATTCTCAAGATGATAAAACAAACCCTACATCTATTAACAATACTTCCAATGATAAGTTTTTATACATAACGCTTCAAGGAGTTGTTTTTTTATATTCTCCACCTGACGGTAGGTATTGGCCGCCTGTGCTTATGTTTGGTGATATACCACCTGGTTCAGTAATAGTTGCACAGCATGTTCCTATAAAACCTGCTGTTGAATCAGGTATAATACCTGTATATCATGGGCAAGCATTTATAAAGGGTTATCCTTTGCCTAAAGAATGGAAAAGAGCATTAAAGTAAATTTTTATTTTAAAAAAGCTACTTTGTTAGAGATGTAGAGTCTCATACTAATATTTATGAAAAACAAATTAGTTATATTTGGGAGGTAAAAACGTTTAATAAAATGAGAGTAGCGAAAGCTACTACTGAATGGTTAAAGATTTTTCTGTGAGCGAAACAAAATAGTTTGTTTATGCGTCTATATTTTTTAAAGGTAAAAGTTTTTAAGGGAGGTTTTACCTGTGAAGAAAAAGTGGTTGGTAATTGTAGCTGCTGTTGTGTTGCTATTAGCCCTGACTGCGGGTGCTTTTGCAGCTAATCCGATTAAGATTATTGTTAATGGTCAAGTAATCAAACCAGACGTTCCACCGCAAATTATTAACGGAAGAACTATGGTTCCTATACGTTGGTTAGCTAAAGCTTTGGGTGTTGATGTAGAGTGGGATGGTAATAATGGAATTGTCAAGTTAACTTCGGTCGTAGAAAGGTCTATTCTTTTTACCAGAATTGCTTTCTCAAAGGACTGGCAAAAGGCAACAAAACCACCATACCAGGAACTTCCGGAATTGCGTGATCTATATAACCAAAATTTCTATGTTATAACTGGCAACAGCGAAGGGAGTAAGGTCTTTGATACTCTAGGTGTAGATAAACTGGAACGTGTATCGTCGAATATTGCTGTTCCTGAAGGGAGCCTAGGTATTTTTACTGTTTATAGCTCTATCATTGGAATTACAGTAAAAGGACAAAACATAATAATCTATGTACAACCTCAAGATGCCGGCTATGATTTCGTTGCAATTGAGCCAGTAGTTGCTACCCTTCCATATAAAGAAAGCGGATCTGGTGAGAAAATGTTTACCTTCATTTTTAAGGATACTAAAGGTAAAGAACTAACAAGGATTGTAAAAATGTGCCCTTAGGTTTTGCCAAAATGCACAGGGAGAAATATAAGCATCCCTGTGCATTAGACTATTTAGTTGTTCACTAGGGTGCTGAAATGTTAACTGTCCCACTGCCCGGGAACCCCAAAGCTTTTGCAATACCACCATAGCTCAAATCAATTATGTTAGCAGGAGCTGTATCATTTACTCGGGCTATAATGCTTTTTCCACTGTATGTTACTTTAACCCAACAGTTACGTGGTAAATCAGAAAGTCCGGATGCAATAGTAAGGTCGCAAGTATGAAATATTTCCCCATTACTTGTATAAGGATTTAAGAGCTGTTCTCCCGTACCATAATAAGTAGCAGTTACATTTTTATTTCCAACGTAACTTTGTGTAGGTACAATAAGTTGTCTGGAAGAGTTAACACGTTCATTTAGACAGTTTAAGTCACTACTTTGAAGTGCACCTCTAATATTTCTTGTCCAATTCAAAGCCAATGCGGCGGGATTCATGCCATATGAGGTTGCGTCTGCAGTCGTAACAGTGCAAATGAGGTTTAAATTTGTATCATAAAGGTCTTCGTATATTGTATATGGGTAATTTTTAAAAGTAACTTGGCCATCTCCTCTTTGCACATGTGCAGATGCAACCACATAGTCACTACTTATCCATGCTGAAGTGATAAAATCCAGATCTCTCTTGGTATCTGCGAAAATTGTATTGAGACGGTCAGCAGTTATCTCTGCTCTCTGTCCAGGATTATAGCCTCCAACAGACACCTTGAATCTAATTACCCCGTAATTGTTTACAGAGACAATGCCATCTCCATTTGTATCCACATACCACGTTGCTTGATTTGCCATAAAAATTCTCCTTTTCAAATAATCTTTTTGTTTAGTCTTATAGCCTCGTGACACAGACCGGCTATAAGCCAAACCATAATTTTCACTTCTTCGAGGTCATCTTCAGAAGCGTTAAATATAAAGAACCATCACTATTAACCTGCTTTTATTATTTTTCCAGAAGCAAATCGGCCGATTTATCCTTCTACCTACTAAAGAGAGTTTTATGTCCTAATTTACAACCCATCTAAGAAATTTTCACCTAAAAATTCTATCATTTTTTTCAATGCTCTTTTCTTTGTTTCATTTACTGCCTGCTTCGAAATATGGAGCTTTAAAGCTATTTTCTAAGCAAATTATTAAGAGAAATTAATAAAAATTTAATAATTTGTAACCAATTTGTAATATCTGACAAACGAAATAATGGTATAATGTTGGTAGAAGAATTTATGGGAGGTTTTGGTGAGGAATGAAAAAAGCTCTTGTAATTTTAATAATTTTAACTTTACTATTTGGCGGATGCCAGACCAAAAGAGAGGTTAAGGAAAGTAATATATTTCACAAGCTATTTCCTAACTTCCAATATTTCCAAATGATAGATAAAAATAATGGATGGGCTATTGGAGAAAATATGGGAGAAAATAGAGTATTTATTACAATTGATGGAGGTAGTACATGGATTACTACTTCAGACAGGACCAGACAAGGGGGACGGTTCCTTCTGTCTGCGGGTGGGTCTGTGCCTATAGCTGATGCAGTAGGAAGTACCGCTGAAAGGAATGTTAAAAGAGCATGAAGGCAAAAGAACTGGAACTACTGCATCTTGTCTTTAAATATGTAAAGCCAAAAATAAAACTCTTTATTCTATCTTTTACTTTTTTAGTAGCGTTATCTTTGATTTCTCTTTTGCCACCTTATCTTACCAAATTTGCTTTCGATGAAGGGGTAATGAATAGAAATCTAAATTTATTGACAAAATATGTCTTAGTACTTGCTGGGGTGTACATATTGAAGAATCTTTTAAACTAAAGAATTGGATGACAAGGTATGTATAATAATAGATCACTCTGATTATTTTGATGATGTGTGTAATTAAATTGTACATTTGCTGGCAAATCATTATGATGGGAGCGAAAAACATGTATAATATCTTAATTTATGAAACAGATAACAAAGACACATATCTTTATGATAATGACACCGGTCTTATTTTTAATATCGATAGCTCCTTTTTAATGTTACTGGATGAAATGAGAAAAAAAGAATATGTAAAGAGATGAACCTTCTATTGCCTATAGAAACATTACTCCACTATACAAAAGTATAGTAGAAATTATTTCTAAAATAGTGTAAAATATCTATGAAATTATTTTTAATGGAGAGTTTGCTATGATTATTGAAATGAAAAATATTTGTAAGACATATAAAACTGGAATTATAGAGGTAAAGGCATTGAAAAATATTAATCTGTTAGTAGACAAAGAGGAATTTGTTGCTGTAATGGGTGCATCTGGTTCTGGAAAGTCAACTTTAATGAATCTAATTGGCTGCCTTGACAAGGCTACATCTGGTTATTATGCACTTGATGGTGTGGACATATCAAAATTGACCGAAGTTGAGCTTGCAAGAATAAGAAATTTAAAGATAGGCTTTGTATTTCAATCCTTTAATTTACTGCCCAAAATAACAGCTTTTCAAAATGTCGAACTTCCGATGATTTATGCAGGAGTACCCGCAAAGGAAAGAAGGAAAAGGGCAATTGAAGCACTTGAGCGAGTAAATCTTGTTGACAGAATGAATCACAAACCAAATGAACTTTCAGGGGGACAGAAGCAGAAGGTAGCGATAGCAAGAGCGCTTGTAAACAATCCATCGATAATTCTTGCAGATGAACCCACAGGCAATCTTGATAGTTTTTCCGGGGAAGAAATAATGGCAGTATTCCAGAGGCTTAACAGGGAGGGGGTGACAGTACTGCTTGTAACCCATGAGCTGGATATAGCCAAACATGCAAAACGCATAATAACTTTGAGAGACGGATGTATAACGAGAGATGAAAAAATAGACAATCCTCTTGAGGCTGCTGACATTCTTGCATTAAAAAAGTTAGCCCAGTAACTTAAAAAAATTTTAGGAGGTATAGCAAAATGGAAAATTTAGAGTTAAATAATGAAGAGCAAGTAAAGGAAATGAATTTTATGCAAAGAGTTATAGGCATTATTATATCGCCTATAGAGACTATGAAAAACCTTATTGAAAAACCACGCATATTATATCCAATTTTTGCAATGGCATTTGGAATGGTTCTTCTTTATTTAATAAGATTTCCAGTTTTTAGTGAATATATAAAAAATAATGTTCAAATGGCTTTATCCCAGACAAATACTCCACTCACACAGGAACAGATTAATGCAACAGTAAAAATGGCACCGTATATGGCTTTGATTTCTACTCCAATTGCTAATCTTTTCTCATGGCTTATAATCACTGTAGCCATTTTTGGTTTGATTAAGTTATTTAAAGGACAGGGGAATTTCAAACAATATTTATCTATAACAGGATATGCATATACAATCACTCTTCTTTATCTCTTTTTGTCACTCATAGTTTCATTCTTTTCTGGTGAACTTACTATAAATTCATCCCTTACATTATTGGCACAATCATTAAAAGGAAGCTACATATATGGAGTTATGAGAGGAATTGATTTATTTACCATATGGTATTATGTTGTAATTGCAATAGGAGTTGGACTTGTTAGCAATATTTCCAAAACAAAAGCTTATGCTGTTGTAGCCTTGGTATATATAGCTCAGATATTGATACAAGCAAACAGTCTAAAATTAATGTAAAATTTAGGAGGTTGTCATGAAAAAATATCTAATAGGTACTGTAATTGCAATTTTGATAATAGCGATAATTGCAGGCAATATACTTTTAAATAAAGACAGTAAAAATTCATTTACAGTGCAAAAAGGAAAAGTCTTCAATGTCAAAGTAAAAAAGATAGAAAATGGAAACATATCAGCGATTGTAACTGCAAATGGTGAAGTTGTCGCAGTAAACAGCGCAGATGTGTATTTTAATACGCCATTAAAAGTAAAGAAAATCAAAGTGCAAGTTGGGCAAAAGGTAAAAAAAGGAGATAAGCTTGTTGATTTGGATTTAAGTGAAATAAATATACCGGGAAATGATAGACAGATAAAAATGATAAAAGACAGTGAATTAAGCCCTATTGATGGTGTTATAACAGAGATAAATATAAAAGAAGGAATGTATACAAATAATATGACTCCAGCCTTTAGAATAGTTGATGTAGATAATTTAAACATCAAAGCATATTTAAAACAGGCTGATCTCAAAAATGTGAAAGTAGGACAGAGTGTAAAAATTTATGGCGATGCTATAAGCAAGGAAGAAAATATAACCGGTAAGGTTTTAAGTATAGCACCTATCGCGACAAAAATAATGACAGCTGCGGGGCAAGAAACTGTAATAGAAGCTTTAATATCGGTTGAGAAACTTAACTCAATAATAAGACCGGGGCTTAATGTAACATGTGATATACTTACGGCTAATAAGACAGGTGTTCCGATTGTATCTATGGATATGCTTATGGAAGATAAAGATGGTAATCAGTATGTCTTTGTGGTAGACGAAAAAGGTAAAGCAATGTACAAAAGAAATATTAAACTAGGGATTATCTCTGATTTTGAAGCTGAAGTAATTAGTGGTTTAAAAGCTGGTGACCTTGTTGTTGTTGACCCACAGCCAAATTATACAGATGGGGCGGGAGTAAATATTATAAATACCGAAAAGGAAGAGGTTAAGAAATGAGCTTTATCGAAGGCGTCAAACAGGCAATAGATAGCTTAAGGACAAATAAATTGCGTTCAATGCTTACAATACTTGGCATAATAATGGGAGTATTTTCAATAGTAACTATTGTTGCAATTAGCAATGCGACAACAGCGTATATGAATTCGTCTTTTGAAAAAATAGGTGCAAATGTAATTATGGTTCAATATAGACAGGCTGTAGTTCCTCAGAGCGATTGGTTAACGCTTGATGACATGGATGCTATTAAGAGGATAGTGCCTGAACTAAAAAATGTATATGCGCAATCTCAAACGATAGGTGAAATCGAAATAAGTAAAAAAACAAGAACTGCAAACATAATTGGGGTAACATCCCAATACAAAAGTTTTTTCCCTGTTGAGATGGCAGAGGGAAGGTTTATAAACGATTTTGATGTATCAGGTAGAAAAAATGTAGTTGTTGTAGATGAGAATTTTGCAAAAAAATATTTTAAAAATAGAGAGACTACTGGAAGCATAATTACTGTAAAAACTGCTTCAGGAGCTATTAACAATTTTAAGATTATAGGTGTGATTAAATTCGATAACGGCTTTCTTTCAGGCATAGTAAATAGTGATAACTTTCCTGTAACGTTGTTCATACCATTAACTACACTTCAAAATATATCTGGTACTGGAAACAAAGTAGATGTACTATATTTTTCAACAACAGAAAAAGAGAACCTAAAGCAAATAAGTGATAAAATAATAAAAATTTTAGAACTCAAGCACAATAACAAAGACAAATACATTGCACAGACAATGAAAGATATCCAAAATATTATAAACAACGTACTGTCTGTAGTATCATCGGTACTATTAGTTATAGCAGCAATTACGTTAATTGTTGGAGGTATAGGCATAGTAAATATACTCCTTGTATCTGTAACGGAAAGGACAAGAGAGATAGGTATAAAGAAAGCACTTGGTGCACAAAAAAGAGATATAATAATGCAGTTTTTGGCAGAGTCAATTATTTTGACAGGGATAGGAGGCATAATAGGCATTATTTTTGGCATACTGGCGGGTATTATAATATCACATCTTATTAAAATTCCTCCCACAGTTAATTTTAAAGTTGTGATTATGGCATTTTTAGGTTCAATTGTGCTTGGAATAATATTTGGCGTTTATCCAGCAAAAAAGGCTGCAGACCTTGACCCGATTGAGGCATTGAGATATGAATAGCAATAAAATAGTGAGCTTAAAACCGAATCAAGAGAACTTGGGCTAAAGCCTGTCACAGTAAAGTATCATAAAAAAGAAATTATTAAAAAATTACAGGTAAAAAACTTTCAACAGGCCATTGCAAAAACTATTAAGTTAGATTTAATAGATTAAATTTGAGCTATACTTTTGTATAGTTTTTATTTTTTCGCCAAAACTATACAAAAGTATAGTAGACGTTGAAAAATATGTATTGTAAAATAGAAGAATTTCAATCTGTTAAAGATTTATCCTTATATAGTATATAATAATTAACAGCTTTTAATATTAATTCAGTGAAATCAGCAAAAAAAATCTATTTGGAAGTAAGTGGTAGAATATTGACTAGATAGATAATTGTAAAATAAAGCAAATATCCAAGTAAAAAGTACTGTTAAAATAGTTTAAATTTCACAAAAAATAGGATTTTCAAAGATTAAGTGACTTACTCACAAAATAATAAAATATTAAAGGGGGAAGAAAATAATGAGACAAAGAAGGTTTCTTATAGTTATAGTTGGATTGGTCATTGTAGGGCTGGTTGCAGTACCGCTTTTAGCTTCAGGGTACCATTGGACGTACTTAGGACCAGAAGATTACAGGCTAGCCGCAATGATTGACGGTACCCCGGTTGTCTTTACCGCCCTGCAAGACACTGATAGTGCCCCACCCTTAACATTCAAAAAAGTTACGCCTCAAAATACTCTCGTTGACCTTCAAAAAGAAGTATTTGAAATTTCTTTTAAACTGCCAGGCGAAGGAACTAAGGTTTGGGTCTGGGACGACAAACGCCAAACCTATGTACTTTCGCATGTAGAGGAAGGAACATATAAAAAGAAAATAGCCAAATTGTTAGTGGATGGAAAAACGCTATTTCTTCCCGCGAATCCCGAAGAAGAATCTCCTCTTTTTCTTACCCCGGATAAAGACAAATTTTGGTATTTTACTAATAAAGGCTTTTGGCTGATTGATTTCAAGGGCAATGCGAAGAAGTTATCGCAGGATAAATTTAACGGGGAAACTTACGATGAATTACAGGAAGAATTAAAAGCTAAAATTGGTGATAGCAATGCTATGTTATGGTGGGCTGACAATCCTGTTTTCAGCCCTGATGGCTCTAAAGTAGTTTATATGACAAATAGAGATTGCATAGACTCTGGTGGAAGTTCGCTATGGTTGTACGATTTGGCGACAGGTGAAGAGCGACTACTGATTAAAAACGTAAAGAGTGAAAATTATAGAGCTGTAGGTTGGCTAGATAATAGCCATGTGCTTTATACTGTCTACTATACCACTGAAAGAAACAGCTATTATATTTCTGATATTTCAGGTAAACATGAAAAAGTAAATTTAGAAGGAAAACAGCCTTATATATTAGGTATTTGCCATGCTTCGCTGATTCTTTACACCCCTGATTACTCTGCTTCCAGAGAAATTTGCCTAGTTAAAGTGGATTTGGCCACCAACGCCGTTAAGGAAGTATATAAAAAGACGCTTGACGGGGTACTGCGGGATCCGTGTAGCCTCAGCCCGGATGGTTCAAGCTTGGCTTTCATGTATTCCCCCGATTCTAACGACACTATACAATATCTTGCTGTAGTAAACCTTGTTAGCAAAAAAGAGACTTTGATTAAACGTCTTCCTTTAACAGAGGGGGTAAAACTAATTTTGGATGGCTTCAACTGGCTGGATGATACACGATTGCTTATACGTGCCACAAAGGTGGTCAATGGAACAAACCAGATCTCTTCGTGGATTTATAATGTAGAGGGGTAAATTAAGCAGTTTCTCAGTTTCTCTGAAGGAGTAAATTAGAGGCTAATTATTTCGAAAACATTGTAAAACTATGGGAACAGTATAATAATGCTACTTTAATTCTTATAGATATTCCCATTGGACTTCCTTCTATTTCTAAACCTACCAGGGAGTGCGATAACCAAGCGAGAAAGTTCTTAGGTTTTCCACGTTCTAGTAGTATCTTTTCGCCTCCCTGCCGAGAAGCTCTTTATGCTAAAACTTATGAAAAGGCTGTAAAAATAAACCGACAAATATTAGGAAAAGGACTTTCACGGAAGGTTTCCTAAATTTATATAATTTTTATCAAGACCATCAAAAAAGGCATTATGACAACACTGAATATTGTTGTGTAAGTAATCATGCTTGTTGCAAATTCATAATCTGCTCCATAAACTCTTGCTATAATTCTGAATTTACCATTACAGGCATTGCTGACATTATTATAAAGACATCCCTCATAAGCTGTGGAATTGGTATGAATAAGTTTAATATCCACACAAAGGCAGGAGTTACCAAAAACCTTCCAATAAAAACTAAAATGGCATCTTTGTCAAGTTTAAATTTGTCAAATCCCATTTCATAAATGACTATGCCAATGTAAAATATTGAAAGCGGAGTTGTGAGGTTTCCAATCATTCGGAAACTTTCAAAAATAAATTTTGGAAGAGAAATATTTGTAAAGACAAAAATCACTCCTATGATGAAACCGAGAAGAGGGGGATTAAATATTCTTTTTATGGTGTCTAAATTTAGTATTTTTTGTTCTTTTCCATTTACATCACGAACAATGCCATAAAACCCCTAAGGTCCACCAAATTGTAGTATTTGCCATGTAATATAATAGAGTATACGGGGTTGCAACTTCTCCAAAAAGGCTTGGGACATTGGAAGTCCTACAAATATGGAATTTGAAAGTGAAAATATGGCTACAAACACTCCTCTTCTCCCTCTTTTGACTTTAAAAATTTCCGCAAGTACATAAGCAATAAAATAAGATAAAAGTATTGACAAAAAAGGTATTAAAAGTCCTTTTATCGAGTGTTCTAATTGTTTTTTTGAAAAGGTTGTAAAAATGTTTACAATCATATTAAGAGGTAAAGAAATATTTACAACAAGCTTTGCAAACAAATCTGATGTTGCTTCATCAAACCAGCCTATTTTTGATAAATAGTAGCCAAGAGCTAATATAAATACAATTGTTAAAACTCC
Source organism: Thermoanaerobacter sp. A7A (assembly GCF_000445185.1). Lineage (GTDB taxonomy): Bacteria > Bacillota > Thermoanaerobacteria > Thermoanaerobacterales > Thermoanaerobacteraceae > Thermoanaerobacter. The sequence continues at coordinate 5,119 of NZ_AVAF01000157.1, read as the reverse complement.
TTGCACAGATGATAAAAAAGTCTCCATCAATATGCCTCCTTGCCAGAAAGTTTAATGCCGCGTTTAAAATTAAGAGTAACATAAAAAATAGAAATTTTAAAGAGGGGAAAGATAAGGATTTTATTATGGAAGGTTTTACATAAGAAAATATTAAATGAAATTTAAAAAAAATTTAATGTTTTTTTAACCATTTGTAATGTTTGTGTAACAACGGAAAGATTACTTAAATGTATATATTGTTAAAGATATTAAGAGGAGACAAAAGGATGAAAAAGCTTTTGCAGTTTTAATGATCTTAACCTTGTTTTTTAGCGAATGCCAAATTAAAAAAGGTGATAATGTAAAAAATACTACTCTTCAATCAACTTATAATTTTCAACATTTTTGGATGTTGAATGAAAAAGATGGATGGGCTATTGGAGAAAATAAAGTGTTTATTACAAAATGATAGAGGCAAGACATGGATAAATGTATCACCTTCTGCTACATTGTGTCAAGCGCCAAGCAAGTTAATTTTTTTTATATATTAGGGCATATTATTAATGCACTATCTGTGGTAGCAGGATATTCACTAGTTTTTATAATCAACAAAAATAAGATATAGTTTAAGAAAAGATAATTTTAAACCCTTACTGTTTTTACATCAGATGGGTTACCTCTGAAAAGTGAATAATATTTAAAATTTCAATTATTCCATTTAGAGAATTAGTGTTTAAATTAAAACTATTAAATTTTGATTTTATATCATTATTTGTATTTGTAACATCCAATGTGATTTTATCTAAATTTAGTTCTTCCTTTAGGTTACTGCCATTGTTATTGATACCTAATGCAAAAGCTAAATAACAAGCAACGCTTTCAAAGAAATCCCTGTCAATGAGTTTTAAAAAATTATTAAAACAATTTTTAAGCTAGAAAAATAAGAAGGAATTTAAAGCTCTATGTAGAAATAATAAACTTGTAGGGGTTAATCATTAAAATTTTAAGGTGGTTTAATAAAACTATACGGGAAGGGGTAGAAAATGGATTATAAGGAGTTGTTAAAAAAGCTTAGTGAAAGCTACGGGGTTTCTGGACATGAGAGAGGAATTTATGACCTCTTAAAAAAAGAATTTGGGCCAATTTCAGATGAAGTTAAAGAAGACAATTTTGGCAATCTTATTTTTAAAAAGAAGGGCACAAAAGGCAAGTACAAGGTGATGTTAGCAGCTCATTTAGATGAAATAGGCCTTATGGTGAAAGATATTGATGAGAAGGGATTTATAAAATTTACAACAGTAGGAGGGGTTGATCAGAGGACTCTTCCTTCCCAAGAAGTTATAGTTCATGGTAGAAAGGATCTGTTGGGAGTTATAGGAAGTAAGCCACCACATCTTTTGTCTTCAGAGGACATGGAAAAAGCTATAAAGATTGAAGACATGTATGTGGATGTGGGACTTCCTAAAAAAGAAGTAGAGGAATTAGTCAAAATTGGTGACATTATAACGATAAAAAGAGACTTCAAAGAACTTTTAAATGATTATGTTTCTGGAAAGGCCTTAGATGATAGAGCCGGGATTGTAGTTATGGCAGTATGCCTTGATGAACTGAAAAAATTATATCATTATCATGATGTATATGCGGTAGCTACACTTCAGGAAGAAGTAGGAGTAAGAGGAGCTACAACTTCCGCTTATAACGTAGAGCCAGACATTGCAATTGCTATTGACGTTACCCATGGAAAAGCAAGAGGGGTTAGTTTGGAAATAGAGTTAGGTAAAGGACCTGCAATTGGTAAGGGTCCTAATATGCACCCAGCAGTATACAAGGGTTTAGTTGAAACAGCTAAAAATTATAATATAAATTATCAGGTGGAACCATTACCAGGTCCATCAGGAACAGACGCTTGGGCGATACAGGTTTCAAGAGAGGGCGTGCCAACAGGATTAGTATCAATACCTCTAAGATATATGCATACTTCAGTAGAAACTGCAAATATGAAAGATGTAATAAGTAGCGGTAAACTTTTAGCTTATTATATAGCTAATCTTCCAGAAGAATTGGGGGGACACTTATGTTATTAAAGGAATTGACAGAGATAATGGGGGCTTCAGGAGATGAGAAGGAGATAAGGGAGAAGATAAAAAGTATTGTTGAACCATATGTGGACAATGTTTATGTAGATAAAATAGGGAATTTGATAGCCTGCAAAAAGGGCAAAAAAGACAAACCTAAAATAATGTTAGCCGCCCATATGGATGAAGTAGGACTTATGGTAAAATCAGTTAATGAAGATGGAACTTTGAGTTTTTTTCCTGTAGGTGGTGTAGATAATAGAATACTCGTTGCAAAAACAGTAAAAGTAGCTGAAAAGGGAATAAATGGAGTAATAGGAGCAAAGCCAATACACCTTCAAAAGAGAGACGAACAGCAAAAGCCTCTTGACTTCGATTCTCTTTATATAGACATTGGTGCGACTTCAAAAGAAGAAGCTTTAAAACATGTTTCCCCTGGTGATTATGTTTATTTTGACTCAAATTTTGAGATATTAGGAAATGGCTATGTGAAAGCGAAGGCTTTGGATGACAGAATAGGCTGTAATGTGCTGATAGAAATTCTGAAAAACGAGTATGAATATACTGTTTGTGCAGCTTTTACAGTGCAGGAAGAAGTAGGTTTAAGGGGGGCAGGTGCTGCAGCATATAATGTGGAACCCCACTTTGCCATAATTGTGGAAGGGACAGTTGCAGCGGATGTTACTGATTCAGCACCCCATTTAGTTTCTACGGAATTGGGCAAGGGACCTGCAATTTCTTTGATGGACAGGACAACTCTTTATGATAGAAAAGTTATTGATAAGATTGTGAAAATAGCCGATGAGAATAAGGTGCCTTATCAATTTAGGAGAATAGCCAGTGGCGGTAATGATGCAGGTAAAATTCACCTTACGAAGGGTGGCATAAAAACAATTGCTGTATCTGTCCCCTGTAGGTATATTCACTCTTTTAATTCTGTAGCCTTTTTAGAGGATTTTCATAACACAGTCAAATTAGTTGATTTGATAATTAAAAATATTGAGAAGGAGGCTTTAATATGAGTTTAAATATAGAGTTGATAAAAAAACTTACACAGACTTATGGACCTTCTGGAAGTGAGGAAAAAGTTTTAGAAGTCATAAAAGAGGGAGTAAAAGATTTTTGTGATGAGATTACATATGATGCATTGGGGAATATGATATGCAGAAAAGCAGGAAAAGGTAAAAAAATAATGGTGGCTGCTCATACAGATGAAATAGGACTTATGATTACACATATAGAGGATGAAGGCTTCTTGAGATTTACAACTATTGGAGGAGTTTTTGTAGAACAGATAGTAGGGAGAAGAGTGGTTTTTAAAAATGGAGTTCAAGGAGTCATAGGAGTAGAACATTTGGAGGATAAAAAAGATTTTAGAATTGAAAAATTGTATATAGATATTGGAGTAAAGAATAAGGAAGAAGCTCAAAAATATGTCAATATTGGAGATAGTGCATCTTTTGCAGGCGAATTTATTGAAGCAGGTGATAGACTTATATCAAAGGCTTTTGATGATAGAATAGGCTGCTATGTAGCTATTGAGGCACTGAAAAATCTTAAAACAGAAAACGAGGTGTACTTTGTTTTTACAGTGCAAGAAGAAGTTGGCTTAAGAGGAGCTACTACAGCTGCTTATAACATACATCCTGATTTTGCTATAGCAGTTGATGTGACGTTAACAGGTGATACTCCCAAAGCTAAAAAGATGTCAGTATCTCTTGGTAAAGGTGCAGCTATAAAGGTAATGGACAGGTCAATAATAGTGAGCCCCTATGTGAGAGAAATGATGATTGAAACAGCTAAGGAGTATAATATTCCTTATCAGTTAGAAATATTGGAGTTTGGTGGGACTGATGCAGGAGCTATACATTTAACAAAAGGTGGCATACCATCAGGTGTCATATCAATTCCTACAAGATATACTCACAGCATATCAGAAATGGTGGATAAAAATGATGTGGAGGCTAGTATCAATCTTCTCATAAAAATACTGGAAAAGTAAGATAAAAGACCCTGCGTATTGCGGGGTCTCAGACTGTTGACAAAATATCGGGAACCCGTTATTATGAGAAGGGTTCCTTGTTTTTTTTAACGGTATAAAGCAAAAGAGGAGAGGAGAAGGAAGATGTTATCAAAGAAACAGGATGCAAGACATCAAATAGAATTTGTAAGCATAGATCAATTGGTACCAAAAGATCACCTTTTAAGGAAGATAGAAAGAGTTATAGATTTTAGTTTCATATACGATTTAGTAAAAGACAAATATTCAGAAGATCACGGCAGACCAAGCATAGATCCAGTAGTATTGATAAAAATACTGTTCATTCAATATATTTTTGGGATACCATCGATAAGAAGAACAATAGCAGAAATAAAAACAAACGTTGCATATAGATGGTTTTTAGGGTATGGACTAACAGAAGAAATACCTCATTTTTCAACGTTTAGCCAGAACTACATAAGAAGATTCAAAGGGACAGACATATTTGAGAAAATATTTACAAAGATTTTAGAAGAAGCAATAAAACATGGGCTAGTAAATGCAGAGGAAGTATTCATAGATTCAACCCATGTAAAAGCAAGTGCCAATAAGAAGAAATACACCAAAGAAATAGTAGAACAAGAAGCCAGGACCTATCAAGAAAAACTAGAAGAAGAAATAAACAAAGATAGAGAAGCTCATGGCAAAAAGCCATTAAAGAAAATCAAGAAAATAAAGACGAAAGAAGTGAAAGTAAGCAAAACAGACCCAGATAGCGGAATGTTAAACAAAAACGGAAAAGAAAAAATCTTTGCATATTCTTTTCATACAGCCTGCGATAAAAATGGATTTGTATTAGGAGTAAAAGTAACAGCAGCAAATGTACACGACAGTGTGATGTTTCAAGAAGTATTAGAAGAAGTTGAAAAGAGGGTAAGAAAACCGAAAGCAATAGCAGTAGACGCAGGCTATAAAAATCCGTACATATTAAAGACAATATTTGATAAAGAAATAATACCAGCAGTGCCGTATACAAGACCAATGACAAAAGATGGTTTCATGAAAAAACATGAATTTGTTTATG
>NZ_AVAF01000156.1 GCF_000445185.1 Thermoanaerobacter sp. A7A | reverse complement strand
GATTTTATAGATTTTTTATATAGAATACCTGCACTTCTTATTGCGATGAGTTTCCACGAATTTAGCCATGGTTATGTGGCAGATAAATTGGGGGACCCTACTCCAAGGCAAAGTGGTAGGCTTACATTAAATCCGTTAGCTCATATTGACCCCCTTGGTCTTTTAATGCTTTGGCTTTTAAGGTTTGGGTGGGCGAAACCTGTTCCTATTAATCCTTTATATTTTAGAGATAGAAAAAAAGGTGTATTGCTTGTATCCTTAGCAGGCCCTCTTTCCAACGTCTTGTTGGCTATCGTTTCTCGAATATTGATGATAGCATTTAAAGATGTTCCAATACTGTATCCACTTTTATATCTATTGTACATTTACAATTTAATTTTTGCTGTTTTCAATATAATACCGGTGCCGCCTTTGGATGGTTCAAAAGTACTGTGGAGTTTGTTACCCCCAAGAGAAGCTTATATGATTTCTCAATATGAAATGTATGGACAGGTTATTTTGCTCCTTCTTGTTTTCACTGGGGTTATAGGACAAATCATGGGGCCTCTTATGAATGCTTTGGACTCTTTTATAACTCTTATTTTAAAACCTTTTGGGGTGTGAAGATGTACAACGTAAAATTAGAAGTGTTTGAAGGACCTTTTGATTTGCTTTTTCACCTTATAGAAAAAAATGAAATTGATTTGATGGATATCCCGATTTCAGTTATTTTAGATCAATATATGGAATATATTAAAACTTTGCAAGAAATGGATTTAAATGTGGCATCAGAATTTATTGTAATGGCAGCTACTTTATTAGAAATTAAATCTAAAATGTTGCTTCCCAAACAGCAGTTTGAGGGACAACAATTGGAAATAGAAGAAGTAGACCCAAGAGAAGAATTAGTAACTAAATTGATTGAGTACAAGAAATATAAAATTATTGCCCAGACTTTTAAAGAAATGTGCAAAATTGGTTCTCGTTTTTTTAGAGAAGAGTCTGAAGTAAAATATATAGATAAAAAAATTGCTTTAAACTACTCTAGTGAAGATATATATAAAGCATATCTTAAAGTTATTTCAAAAAATAACGCCAGAGAAAATGAAATAGAAATAAAAAAAGATGAATATACTGTAGAGAATAAGATTAAAGAGTTATTAGTGAAATTAGTAAAAAAGCCTTTCCTTTGGTTTAGTGAACTTATTAAGAAAAGTCGAGCAAAAGGAGAAATTATTGTTTCTTTTATCGCTGTTTTAGAGTTAGTGAGATTAAATAGAATTATAGCGGAACAAAAGACTACTTATGGGGATATACTTATTAAATCCTTTAGGAGAGGAGAAAAAAATGAGCAATGAAGGAAAAATAGAAGCTATATTGTTCGCAGCAGGGGGACCAGTAAAATTAAGAACCCTATGCGAAGTGGTAGGACTTTCTCAAGAGGAAATAGTAGATGTTGTAAATAAATTAAAAGAATATTACGACCGAGAAAATCGCGGTTTAGATATTATATTTTTTGAAGATAAAGTTCAAATGTGTACAAATGATAATTATGGAGAAATAGTTAGACAAGCTTTGGGATTAGAAATAAAACAAGGACTTTCTCAAGCAGCATTAGAGGTTTTGGCTATAATAGCTTATAATCAACCTATTACAAGGGCAGAAATTGAAAGAATAAGGGGTGTAAAAAGCGATAAAGCTATAAATACTTTGCTGGAGTATAATTTGATCAAAGAAAGCGGAAGGGCTTTATCTCCTGGTAGGCCAATACTGTATACTACTACAGAAGATTTTTTAAAGTATTTTGGAATTAAATCTTTAAAAGAGTTACCGCAAATTGAAATCACACCTTAAGGGAGGATTATATATGAAACGAAATATTGCGTCTCTACTTTTAATAGGGCTTGCTTTTACATTTCTTTCAACCACTTTTGCCTTTGCAAATGAAAAAGAGAATGAAGGTAAAAAAGCAGGTGCTCTTTTATAAAGAGTTAACCTGCTATATTTATATTATTATAAGTACAATTTTACATAGAAGTTTTCTACAATTGTACTTGCTATTTTTTCAAAAAGAGGTTATCATATATCAAGATACTATATTTCCTTTATATGGATAAAAATACAATATAGGCAGTTTTTAATAACTATCAATTTTTTTACCAAAACTATAATAAAGACCTAAATCTTGCTTAGAAAAGGCTTATAAACAGCGTGATATGAGGTGAAATGATGAAATATTTGTCTGTTGTTTTTATAATCCTTATTTTTTTGATTTTACTGTATTTTTTGCCTCTTAAAATTAAAATAAAAGCGAATAAAGAGGAGAAAAATATTTCCCTGGAAATAGCAGCTAATATATTTTTTGTAAATTTTTTGACCTTTAAATTACAGAAAGAGCCTGAAAAAGAGGAATTGTATTTTAAAATTTTTGGCATCCAGATACTTAAAAGTGCAGGAACAAAAAAATTAGAGAGAACTAAAAAAGAGAGAAAATTTTCGACTTTAGATATAGGATATAAAGATTTTTTTAAGATTATAGAATTTTTAAAAGATGTGCTAAAAGATACTATTGTTTATAAATTTTATTTAAATTTAAAAATTGGCTTAGAAGATGCAGCTTGGACTGCTATCTTGAACGGCTCTTTATGGGGAATAATATATACAGCTCTTATGCCGATATATAATAATGCTACTTTTACTAATGCACCGGAGGTTTATATCACACCTTACTATGGTCAAAATAAGTTAGAAGGAAATTTAATTTGCATATTTAAAATAACCTGTGGTAATATTATTATTAATGGAATAAAGTTTTTGGGTAGTTTAAATGGGAGGTGAAAATAAATGAGTGACCACCCAATCGATGCTTTGATGAAAACAACCATGGAAAGCTTAAAAGACATGATAGATGTCAATACAATAGTAGGAGATGCTGTAGAAACTCCTGATGGAACGATAATAATCCCTATCTCTCGTGTGACCTTTGGCTTTGCTGCTGGAGGCGGTGAAATTAACTTGCCAAAGAATGATAAAAAAGGTACAGAACAAGATTCATCTCAAAACATGCCCTTTGCCGGTGGCAGTGGCGCAGGGGTTTCTGTACAACCCGTTGCCTTTATGGTGGTTGGCCAAGGGCAAATCAGACTCTTGCCAGTTACTCAAAATGCTATGCTGGAGAGAATAATAGATTTGACGCCTAAATTGATAGAAGAAATACAAAACTTGTTCAATAAAGGTAAGTCGACAAAAAAGGTACAAAATCCAACAATAAATAACAATGCTGATATTTAAAAAGTGGGGAATCCCACTTTTTTGTATATAAAGGAGGCATAAAATGAAAAAATTTATACTTTATCTTTTTATTTTGTTGTATTTTATGTCTTCTGTAAAAGTGTATGCTGAGAGCTATCCTTCTATCTCTGCTAAAGCAGCAATTGTAATGGACCAAGAGACAGGGAGAGTGTTATATGAAAAAAATTCTCATGAAAAGCTGCCAATGGCAAGTACTACAAAAATAATGACTTTGTTGGTGGCTTTAGAAAAAGGTAATTTAAATGATATTGTAACTGTCAGCAAAAGGGCTGCAAGCGTTGGAGGTTCATCTATTTGGCTTTCGCCAGGAGAAAAAATTGATATGGAAAGCTTACTTTATGGACTTATGTTAAACTCAGGGAACGATGCCGCCACAGCTATTGCGGAACATATAAGTGGTAGTGTAGAAAGTTTTGTCGAAATTATGAACCAAAAAGCAAAAGAAATAGGGGCATATAACACCCATTTTGTAACACCTTCTGGTTTAGACATTGGCATTGATGACCATTATACTACTGCTTATGATTTAGCTTTAATAACAAGGTATGCTTTTAGATATCCTAAATTTGCAGAGATTGTATCAACAAAAGAAAAGACAATTCCTTGGGAAGGGAAAGAATGGGATAGATATTTGAGGAATAAAAATAAGCTCTTATGGATATACGAAGGAGCAGATGGAGTAAAAACTGGATTTACTAATAAAGCAGGTAGGTGTCTTGTATCTTCTGCTACAAGAGAGGGAAGGAGATTTATTGCAGTTGTTTTAAATAGTCCTCCTATGTGGGAAGATTCCATGAAAATATTAGATTATGCTTTTTCAAAGTACAAACCCTATAAAGTTTTAGAAAAAGGGGAGTTAATTAAGAAGGTAAAAGTAGAAGGTGGGAAAGAAAATACTGTATCAGTTGTAAGTGAGAAAGCATGTGTTATTCCAGCATTAGAAGGGGAGAAGCAGAATGTGAATTTAGAATTTTATCTTCCCAAAAGTGTCAAAGCTCCTGTTGAAAAAGGCGAAAAAATAGGTTATGTGACAGTAAAGATAGGAGAAGAAAAAGTTTGTGATGTCAATTGTGTAGCCTTAAAGAAAGTAGAACAAGAAGATTTTGGTTACAATTTTCAAAAGATAATAAAAAATTGGTTAAAGGTGCTGAATCCCTCTTGAATATGACTCAAGAGGGTTATTTGTTTTGTAATAGTTTTTAAGTTTGAAGAATATTTTATTAGTGTGAAATTGGAGGTGAGATAAATTGGCAAATAGATTAGAATGCATTGACGCTGGTACTGATTATTGTCCTTGCTATTTGGCTGAATTAAATGAGTGCATAGTATGTTCACAACTTCAGGGGAAAAATTTTTGCGATTGTAATTGGCGAGGAGTTTGTATCTTTCAGGAATTTGTTTGGGCAGGATACAAGGCTAAAGCTACCCGCAGCACAATTTTTTCTAAAGTGTTAAAAAGGGAAGAAATTAACGAAGAAGTTATAATTTTGACTCTTAAAGTACCAAATAAGATGGCACGAGATTTGAATGAACCAGGTTCTTTTGTTTTTTTAAGAGGAATTTCAAGCCCACCTTTTTTTGATACTCCTATGTCAGTAATGTATGCAGACGAGCTTGAAGGAATAATCAAGATAGCTATACAAGTAAGTGGTCCAAAAACAAAATTGATTCAAAAAGCTGAGGAAGGAGAAGAGGTTTATTTAAGAGGGCCTTATTGGAATGGGCTTTTAGGTCATAGGTATATTAAAGGAATTCACAATTCTAAGGCTTTAGTTGTTTTGAGAGGAATTGCACAAGCTCCGGGGGTAATTGTTATTTCAAAACTAATAAACAACAAAAACAAAGTTATTGCTATCGTAGACAAAGGAAAAGTAGGAGTAAATTTTATAAATGACTATTTGAAAGAGTTTAATATAATGATAATTGAAACAGACCTTTTAAGCGAAGAAGGAGAAAGAATTTTAAAGGAGTTAATTAAAGATAAAGAAATAACGGTTGTATATAGTGGAGGCTCTGATGAACAGCATGTGAATATTTTAAATTATTTGGACTTATATAATCAAGAAGCCTATTTAGCGGTTTCAAACAATAATACTATATGCTGTGGTGAAGGGATATGTGGTAGTTGTGAAGTTCAGATAGGATACCAAAAAGTAAGAACCTGTAAGGTTCAAGTGGATATTAGAAAAGCTTTGGAAAGGAAGATGTTACATGGTTAAAGTTGTTGTAATAGGTGGAGGTTGGGCTGGTTGTGCAGCTGCTTTAACGGCTCGAAAAGCAGGGGCGGAAGTAGTGCTTTTAGAAAAGACTGATATGCTTTTGGGATGCGGACTTGTAGGAGGTATAATGAGAAATAACGGGAGATATACTGCTGCAGAAGAACTTATATATTTGGGTGGAAATGAACTTATTGAAATAACAGATAAGGCAGCAAGACATGTAAATATCAACTTTCCTGGCCATGCTCATGCAAATCTGTATGATGTGACAATGGTAGAACCAATGATTAGAAAAATGTTACTTGAAAAAGGGGTTACTATTAAGCTGATGACAAGAGCTACAGATGTTGTGATGGAAAGCAAAAAAAGAATAAAAGGAATAGTTTTAGCAGATGATACTATAGAGTATGGAGATGTTTTTATAGAAACTACTGGTTCTACAGGACCTATGGGCAATTGCCTAAGATATGGAAACGGATGTGCTATGTGTATTTTAAGGTGCCCTTCTTTTGGTCCTCGAATTAGCATAAGTTATAGGGCAGGGGTAGAAGACCTTTTAGGAATGAGGGCAGATGAAGTTTATGGTGCTTTTAGTGGTTCATGTAAATTAAATAAAGAATCTTTAAGCAAAGAGATAAGAGAAAAGTTGGAAAAAGATGGAGTAGTAGTATTGCCTGTGCCTAAAGAAGATATTAACATGGAAAAATTGAATTTGAAGGTGTGTCAACAATATGCATTGCCAGAATACGCAGAAAATGTTATACTATTAGATACTGGTTATGTAAAGCTCATGACTCCTTTTTATCCATTAGAAAAACTTAGAAAAATTCCTGGCTTAGAAAGAGCACGTTATGATGACCCCTATTCTGGAGGAAAAGCTAATTCTGTAAGATATTTGTCAATGGCACCGCGAGATAATACAATGAAAGTTATAGGTTTAGAGAATTTATTATGTGCAGGAGAGAAGTCTGGCTTGTTTACTGGGCATACTGAGGCAATGGTGACAGGATGTCTTGCTGGACATAACAGCGTAAGATTAGCTCTTGGCATGCCTCTTTTGGAGTTACCAAGGAATTTAGCTTCTGGTGATTTGATAGCATATGCTAATGAAAGCATAAAGACGAAAGAAGGCTTGAAAAAGAGGTATACTTTTGCAGGGGCAGAATATTTTGAGAGGATGAAACAATTAGGCCTTTATACTACTGATACCAACTTGATAAAAGAAAGGATCATGAGAAATAATTTATTAAAAATTTATGACGAAAAACTTGTATAAACGAAAAAATGGGTGAACACAAATGGAAAGGTTGCAAAAATACTTAGCAGAATGTGGAATAGCCTCACGAAGAAAGTGCGAAGAGTATATTTTACAAGGCCGTGTAAAAGTAAATGGAAAAGTAGTAAAAGAGTTGGGAGTAAAAATCAATCCTGATGTTGACATAATTGAATTTGATGATAAAATTGTGAGAAGAGAAAAGAAAAAAGTTTATATTATGTTAAATAAGCCAACAGGATATATTACTTCCGTAAAAGACCAGTTTGGCAGGCCTACAGTGATGGACTTAGTTAAAGTTAAGGAAAGAATATATCCTGTTGGCCGCTTAGATTATGATACATCAGGGCTTCTGTTACTCACAAATGATGGGGAGATAGCCAATATCTTAATGCATCCTCGACATGAAATTGTGAAGACGTATATTGCAAAAATCAAAGGAATTCCAACACAAGAAGAGTTGGAAAGGTTTAGAAATGGACTTTTGATAGGAGATTATTTGACTTCCAAAGCAGAAATAGAGATTTTAGCAGTTAAAAATGGGACAAGTGTTGTAGAAATAAAAATTCATGAAGGGAAAAATAGACAAGTTAGAAGAATGTGTGAGGCTATTGGACATCCTGTTATTTTTCTTACAAGAACTAAAATTGGTGAGTTATCTTTAGAAGGGTTAAAACCAGGAGAGTGGAGGTATTTGACACAAAAGGAAATAGATTATTTAAAAAGCTTGAGGTGAAGTATGTTTTCAGTTAACTTTGCTAAAGCAGAGGATTTCGAAATTATTAAAAAAATTGCTAATGAGTGTAATTTGAAGGGAACTTTAAATTTTTTAGAAGAGATTTTCATGATTGCAAGAGAAGACAAGCCTTTTGGCTTTATTTCTATGAAAGTAGAAAATAATAATGCCATAATAACTAATTTGGCAATTTTGCCTTCCCAGAGGGATAAGGGGTTTGAAAATTTAATGGTAAGAGTAGTACTTAATCATGCCCTAGATATGGGGTTAGAAAATGCTTGTGTCAATATACCTTTTTATAGAGATTTTTTTTGTAAATTAGGTTTTAAAGAAAAAGGGGATTTTCAGATAGTTAAATTAAAAGAGTTTTTGGGAGAGTGAGATATTTTTTTAATATATTATTAAAAATCTTGGAGGTGTTTTCAATGGAATTATGGTTTACAGAAAATCAGGATGAAAATTTGAGATTTTCTTTGAAAGTTAAAGAAACATTGGTGGTAGAAAAAACTCCTTATCAGCACTTAGCAATACTCGATACATATCAATTTGGAAAAATATTAACTTTAGATGGTATACTTCAAACCACTGAAAAAGATGAATTTATATATCATGAGATGATAGTACATGTACCTCTTTTTACTCATAAAAATCCAAAAAGCGTATTAGTTGTTGGAGGGGGAGATGGAGGCTCAGTAAGAGAGGTCTTAAAGCACCCTTCTGTAGAAAGAGTAGTTTTGGCAGAAATTGACGAGGCAGTAGTGAGAAACTCTAAAAAATATCTTCCTACAATAAGTCAGGCATTAGATGATCCAAGAGTAGAAATAATGATTGGAGATGGAATTAAATATGTTAATGAACACAAAAATGAATTTGATGTGGTAATAGTGGATTCTACTGACCCACTTGGGCCAGCTGTAGGGCTTTTTACTCCTGATTTTTATAAAGCCGTATATGAATGCTTGAAAGAAGACGGTATTATTGTGGCTCAGACAGAATCACCTTTTATTTATGGAAAATTGATAAACAAACTCAGCAAAATGTTCAAAGAAATATATCCTATTACAAAAGCATATATAGCAACAATACCGACTTATCCAGGAAGTTTGTGGACTTTTACCATGGGTTCAAAAAAATATGACCCTGAAGAAGTGGACATAAATTCTATTCCAAGAATAGATACTAAATACTATACACCTGAAATTCACAAAGCGGCCTTTGTACTGCCTAAATTTGTGAAGGATATTTTTGATGAGGTGTAATATGATAGAAGGAAAATATTTTGTTGATCCGGGAAAGTTTTTAGGGGCTACTGAAGATTATGAAAAGGCAGAGGTAGTTATACTAGGTTTGCCTATGGATTACACAGTGAGTTTCAAAGCAGGAAGCCGCTTTGGACCTGCTGCCATAAGGCAAGCCTCTTATGGTTTAGAATATTATAGTGTGTATTTAGATAGGAGGTTGGAAGATAAGAAATTTTATGATTTAGGAGATTTAGTACTTCCTTATGGGAATGTGAAAAAGAGTCTAGATTTAATCTCAAAAGCTACAGAAGACATTTTGAAAAGTGGAAAAAAAGGATTGTTCTTGGGTGGAGAACATTTAGTGACTTATGGAATTTTAAAAGAGTACTTAAAAAAATATGGGGATAACCTTGTAATCCTTCATTTTGATGCCCATACTGATTTAAGAGAAGAATTTTTCGGTGAAGCTTATTCTCACGCCACAGTAATGAAAAAAGTATGGGATATTGCTAAAGGTATTAAAATGTATAATTTTGGGATAAGGTCAGGTGAAAAAGAAGAATTTGAGTTTGCAGAAAAAAATACCCACATGTTTTTGTATGAAGTAGTTGAACCTTTGAAAGGTGTAATTGATGATATAAAAGATTATCCAATTTATATTAGCTGGGATATAGATGTTGTAGACCCTGCTTTTGCACCAGGTACTGGTACACAAGAACCAGGGGGAATAACCACAAAAGAGGCATTAGAGGCTATTCATATTTTAAAAGATTTAAATGTAGTTGGGATGGATTTGGTGGAAGTCTCGCCTTCTCACGATATAGCTGGTATAACCTCTATTTTAGCAGCTAAACTTATAAGGGAATCTATCCTTTCCTTCTTCTAAAATTTTGAGCCTTTTGGCTCTTTTTTTATTTTGTTTCTTTTGAAAAAATAGTATAATATATTATGAGGAGGTATTAATATGAGCAATAAAATTAAAATTACAGAAACTGTATTAAGAGATGCTCATCAGTCACTCTTGGCTACTCGAATGTCGACGGAAGAAATGCTCCCAATTGCAGAAAAATTGGATGCAGTAGGATATTATTCTATTGAAGCGTGGGGAGGAGCTACCTTTGATGCTTGTATGAGATTTCTTGACGAAGACCCTTGGGAAAGATTAAGAAGATTAAAGAAAAGGATAAAAAATACGCCTCTTCAAATGCTTTTGAGAGGACAAAATCTATTAGGATATAGGCATTATCCTGATGATATAGTAGAAAGATTTATTGAAAAGGCTGTTTACAATGGAATAGATATAATAAGAATTTTTGATGCTTTAAATGATGTACGAAATCTTGAAGTTGCTATAAAAGCTACTAAAAAAGCAGGAGCTCACCCTCAAGGTACCCTTGTTTATACTATAAGTCCTGTTCACAACATTGACCATTATATTAAAGTAGCAAAAGAGCTGACAGAATTAGGAGTAGATTCTATATGCATAAAGGATATGTCAGGAATATTAACTCCTTATATTGCTTATGAGTTAGTAAAAAGCCTTAAAGATACAGTAAATATTCCTATACAGTTGCACAGCCATTATACGAGTGGAATGGCTTCTATGACCTATTTAAAAGCAATAGAAGCAGGAGTAGATATAATAGACACTGCTATTTCACCTTTGGCATTAGGAACTTCTCAACCTGCTACGGAAACAATGGTGGCAGCTTTAAAAGGCACTCAATACGATACTGGTTTGGATATGGAGTTATTATCAGAGATTGCTTCATACTTTAAAGAAGTAAAACAAAATCACAATAAAGAAATAGATTTATCTATGGTTATGGGAGTAGATACAGATGTATTAATTTATCAAGTTCCAGGAGGAATGCTATCAAATTTGATTTCCCAATTGAAACAACAAAATGCTTTAGATAAGTACCCGGAGGTTTTAAAAGAAATTCCTAAAGTCAGAGAAGAATTAGGATACCCACCTCTTGTTACTCCTATGAGTCAGATGGTAGGGACTCAAGCCGTCTTGAATGTAATAA
The DNA here is from genome assembly GCF_000445185.1 of Thermoanaerobacter sp. A7A. GTDB lineage: Bacteria > Bacillota > Thermoanaerobacteria > Thermoanaerobacterales > Thermoanaerobacteraceae > Thermoanaerobacter. The sequence goes on along the minus strand of NZ_AVAF01000156.1, from coordinate 926 downwards.
CTGGAGAAAGGTATAAAATGGTACCAAAAGAAGTAAAAGATTATGTGAAAGGACTGTATGGTAGACCACCAGCACCAATTTCAGAAGAAATAAAGAAGAAAATAATAGGAGATGAAGAGGCAATAGACGTTAGACCAGCAGATCTTTTAAAACCGCAATTTGAAGCGATTAAAGAAGAGATTAAAGAGTATTATGAACAAGAAGAAGATGTTTTATCTTATGCTCTTTTCCCACAAGTAGCAAAGAAATTTTTTGAATACAGAAGAGCAAAAAAATATCAAATAGATGCAACTCTTCTTAATATGGAATATATGACATATCCAGTCTGACAGGGAAATAATCTTCCCTGTTTTTTATATTTAAAAATCCCTCCTGTAACATATATTTTTATCCTTCATAACATGTAGTAGAAAGTTTAAGTTTAAAAGGAGGGAAATAAGATGACAATAGATGGATCCTATTACAATCCAAACTATCCTAAGTATCCTTACCATCATCCCTATTATCCACATCATCCTCATCCGGGACATTGTAAGACTTTTTATACAGTGCAGCCAGGAGATACTATGTGGTCTATAGCGAATATGTTTGGAATAAGTCTTGACTGCTTAATAAGAGCTAATCCTCAGATATCGGATCCTAATTTGATATATCCAGGGCAACAAATTTGCATACCTTTCTATTGTCCACCAGTATCTCCAGAGACCTGTAAAACAATATACACAGTAAAACCGGGGGACAGTATGTGGTCAATAGCTAATATGTTTGGCGTAAGTCTTGATGCATTAATAAGAGCAAATCCACAAATACCAGATCCCAATTTGATATACCCAGGACAACAAATATGTATACCTTCTGCCTAAATATTTAATTGTTACGGCACCTTTTAAGGTGCCTTCAGACTGTAGACAAACTTTCGTAAATAG
>NZ_AVAF01000155.1 GCF_000445185.1 Thermoanaerobacter sp. A7A | reverse complement strand
TATCCTATTTTAAAAATTTTTGACTTTGTCAACAAACTGACGGCACCTTTTAAGGTGCCTTAACAATTAATGTGAAGATATATAATATTAGGATAATTGCTTGTATATTTTATAACTTTTACAATCCCTGGTTGAATATTTTTTCCACATTTTAAGCATAGGTAATTTTTGTTTTCTTGCAAATAAGTGTAGCTTATTTCTACCTCTAATTTTCCATATTTTTTCCAGCTATTCCACCCAGTTTTGCACAATTTGGCTCTGTTTTCATAATCGGCATATACCCATCTTAGCAATCGATGAAAATGAAAAGGATATTTTGTGTATCTTAAAAACTTTTCTGGCAATCCTAAAGATAAAGCGTAATTTTCAAAAGAATTTTCTATTATATCCTGAAGAGGATTTAATATTTGGGTACTTTCCCAATTATACTCTTCTTGTTCTAACCATTTTCTAAAAGTATCAAACATGTAACCTCTACAAACTTGTATTTTTTCAGTTTTGCTTACTTTAAGCTTTTCTAAAAGTTTTTTCCCGATTTCACAGGCTTTTTTTAAATACAATTTATTTTTAAAGTTTTCTTCGTTATAATATTCTATGGGAATTATATCACAGAAAAATTCTCCGGTTTCTACTCTCATAGCCCCAATACACGTTCCACCTACTAAACTTCCACTTCCCGCGTCGTCTATTTGTATCACTGTATCACTCCTTGCCTATATATAAATTTTGTAATAAAATCAAAGTAATTATACGTTATTAATTAGAGGAGGTAGAAAATGAAAATACTTCTTACTAATGACGATGGAGTACAAGGATTAGGGATGTTAAAATTAGCAGAATATCTTAAAGATAAGTATAAGGTAACGGTAGTAGCTCCTGAAAAAGAAAGAAGTGCTATAAGCCATGCTATAACTTTACATAAACCTTTAAGGCTTAAAAAAGTGAAGGAAGAGGATGGTTTGAAAATATATGCGGTAAATGGTACGCCCTCCGATTGTGTCAAATTAGGAATTGAAGTGGTGCTGGAAGAAAAACCTGATATTATAATTTCTGGCATTAATGAAGGTCTAAATTTAGGGACAGATATACTTTATTCTGGTACTGTTTCTGCGGCTATAGAAGCTGCAATTTACGGCATTCCTGCTATTGCAGTTTCCCTTGCAGAAACCGCTGATATTGAAGATAGGCGTATATATAAATTTTTGGAGAATTTAATAGAAAAAGTTTTAGAAAAAGGATTACCTAAAAACACATTATTGAATGTAAATATACCCGATTTTAAGAAGGGAATAAAGGGAGTAAAAGCTACAATACTCGGCAAGAGAATCTATATTGAGACTTTTCAAAAAAATTATGACCCAAGAGGGAAAGAGTACTATTGGATGGCAGGGAAAATTTCGGAAATAGAAAAGGATGAAAGGACAGACATTGTTTCTGTGAAAGAAGGTTATATTTCTATTACTCCAATTCATTTTGATTTAACAGAGTACAACATGATAAATATTTTAAACTCCTGGGATATAAAAATAGAATAAATATTTCTAATATTCTATATGATGCAAGAATTGTATCAAAAATATTCATGAAATTTATTATTCATTTTATGGAGGATTTTTTATTTTTGTATAGAATATTATATATTGCAAACAAAATTTAATGAGGGTGATAAATTGGTAAAAAATAAAGAGCTCGTAATAATAGAAGAATGGTGCAAAGGCTGCGGCATTTGTGTAGAATTTTGTCCTGTTAAAGTATTGGAACTAAAAAATGGTAAAGTTAGACTAATAGATGCGGATAAATGCACTAAATGCGGCCTTTGCGAGCTCCGGTGTCCTGATTTTGCCATATATTTAGAGGTGAAAGAATGATGCCTACGGTATTGATGCAAGGAAATGAAGCGGTAGTGGAAGGAGCTATAGCTGCTGGACTAAAATTTTATGCAGGATATCCAATAACTCCCTCTACTGAGATTGCTGAACTTTGTGCCGAAAAACTTCCTTTTGTAGGTGGGAAATTTATTCAAATGGAAGATGAAATCGCCAGCATGGCAGCAGTTATAGGAGCCTCCCTTACTGGATTAAAAGCAATGACTGCTACATCGGGTCCTGGGTTTTCTTTAAAGCAAGAAAACATAGGCTTCGCCGCTATGGCAGAAATTCCATGTGTTATAGTAGATGTTCAACGAATGGGTCCGAGCACAGGAATGCCTACTTCCCCTGCACAAGGAGATGTAATGCAATCCAGATGGGGAACTCATGGAGACCATCCTATAATCGTTTTATCACCATCTTCTGTAAAGGAAGCTTACTATATTACTATTCAAGCTTTTAATCTTTCTGAAAAATACAGGACACCTGTAATTTTACTTATGGATGAAGTTATAGGTCATCTACGAGAAGCAGTTAATTTGGATGAATATAAAGATGTAGAAATTTTTGAACGACCCATGCCCCAAGACAAAGAGAACTACTTACCTTACCAGTATATAGAAAATGGAGTTGCACCTTTAGCACCCTTTGGTAAAGGTTTTAGATTTCACGTAACAGGACTTGCCCACAATGAAAAAGGATTGCCTACAAATGACCCTAAAGTAACAGAAAAATTGATAAAAAGATTGATAGGAAAAATTGAAAACAATAAAAAAGACATAGTAATGTTTGAAGAAAAAGATACTGAAGGTGGAGATATACTTCTTATCTCCTTTGGTTCTTCTGCCAGAGCTTGTGAAGCGGCGATGCAAGAACTTAAAAAAGAAGGAATAAAAGTTGGACTTTTTAAACCTATAACCATATGGCCTTTCCCTGATGAAAAATTGAGGGAAATATATCCTAGATTTAAGAAAGTGTTTGTAGTTGAAATGAATACAGGGCAACTTTACTATGAAGTAGATAGAATTATCAAAGGGAATACCTATGTAGGAAAAATTAACAAATTTAATGGAGAGTTTCTTACTCCTTTTGATATTGTAGAGAAGATAAAGGAGAGTTTTTAAAATGGCTTCTGAGTTAGTAGAAAGGTATTTTAGAAAAGAAACGTTACCAAATATTTGGTGTCCAGGTTGCAGCAATGGAATAGTAACGGCAGCTATTGTAAGAGCAATTGACAACTTAGGACTTGATCAAAACAATGTATGTATTGTATCTGGAATTGGTTGTTCTGCAAGGGCATCAGGATACTTGGATTTTAATACTTTGCATACTACCCATGGAAGAGCTATTGCTTTTGCAACAGGTATTAAATTTGCTAATCCTGAGCTTACAGTAATAGTTATTACTGGAGATGGAGATAATGCGGCTATTGGAGGTAATCACTTTATTCATGCTTGCAGAAGAAATATAGACTTAACTGTAGTAATGTACAACAACCATATTTATGGAATGACAGGAGGACAGTATTCTCCAACGACTCCACGATTTGATAGAGCTACTACTGCACCTTACGGAAATATTGATAGGTATTTTGATATTTGCAAATTGGCCATTGGAGCAGGTGCTACTTATGTAGCTAGGGGTACTGCTTACCATGTTCATCAATTGACAAAACTAATTGAAAGAGGAATTTCTCATAAAGGTTTTTCCTTCATTGAAGCTTTAAGTATATGTCCTACTTACTATGGAAGAAAAAATAAAAAAGGAACACCTGCAGATATGCTAAAGTGGTTAAAAGACCATGCAGTAGACATAAAACAAGGTAGTAAAATGGACCCTGAAGAGTTTCATGACAAATTTATTATTGGAGAGCTTTTAAATATTGATGAGCCTGAATTTGTAGAAGAATATCAAAAGATGTTAAATAATTTGAAGGTGAATTACAAATGAGTTCAATAGAGATAAGATTAAGTGGTTCAGGAGGGCAAGGTTTAATCCTTGCAGGAATAATTTTGGCGGAAGCTGCAATATTGGATGGTAAAAATAGTGTTCAAAGTCAGTCCTATGGTCCTGAGGCAAGAGGGGGGTCCAGCAAAGCAGAAATAATAATAAGTGATGAATATATAACGTATCCTAAGGTATTAAAGCCAGACATACTACTTACTCTTGCGCCTTCTGCCTATTTATGGTATAAAAATGACATGAAAGAAAATGGAATAATTATAATAGATGAATCAATAATTCCTAATGATGAAGATGCCCAAAAAGTTATCCGACTTCCCATAATAAAAACTGCACAAGAGGTTATTGGAAGAGCTTTTGTGGCGAATATAATATCTTTAGGTGTAATAGCAGAGTTAACTAATGTGGTAACAAAAGAATCTTTAGAAAGAGCTGTTTTAAATAGAGTACCTCCAGCCACAGAAGAGATTAACAAAAGAGCATTGAGAGAAGGCTATAATCTTGTAAAAATGAGGGGTAGTGAAATATGGCAAAAACAGATGATTTGATAAAAAGGATACAAGATAATTATACAAAATTAAGCAAAAGCCAAAAGATAATAGCAGAGTACATTATAAATCATTATGATAAGGCAGCTTTTATGACAGCTGCAAAATTGGGAGCCAGCATAAATATAAGTGAATCAACTGTTGTAAGATTTGCTAATACTTTAGGCTATAATGGATATCCAGAACTTCAAAATGCACTGCAAGAGCTTATAAAAAATAAACTTACAACAGTGCAAAGGTTAGAAATGACAGAAGAGACAGATGAAATTGCTATATTGAATAATGTACTAAAAGCCGACATAGAAAACATAAAAGAGACCATAAATGAAATAAATAAGGATGACTTTAGAAGAGTCGTTTCAGATATCATCAATGCTACAAAAATTTATATAATAGGTTCCAGAAGTTCTATTGTCATTGCAGAATATTTGGGATTTTATTTAAATTTAATACGGGAAAATGTGTCAGTCGTTAAAGCGGGCGTATCAGATGTTTTCGAGCAAATTCTCAGAGTTAGTGAAAATGATTTAGTGATAGGAATTGGTTTTCCGAGATACTCAAAAAGAACATTAGATGTGCTGAAATATGCAAAATCTCAGAATGCAAAAATCGTTACAATAACAGATAGCTTGATTTCTCCTCTTACCTCTGTTGCTGATGAGATATTAATTGCGAAAAGCAACATGGCTTCTTTTGTGGATTCATTAGTGGCACCTTTAAGTCTTGTCAATGCTCTTGTGGTAGCTGTGGGCCTTAGAGAAAAGGAAAAGATAGCCGATACTTTTGAAAAATTAGAGAGTATTTGGGATGAATATGGGGTATATTTCTCAAAACCAAATTAATTATAAAATTTTGAAGGGTTATTAAAAATTTTGTAGAATATATAACATAGAAATCGATTCATTTGCTTCAAAATTTTAAAATTAGGAGGATAATAAAATGTCAAAAGAGTCATTAAATCCTTTGATTATTGCGCAAAAGCAGATTAAAAATGCTTGTGATTTGCTGGGGGTAGAAGAATTTGTTTATGAACTTTTAAAGGAACCTATGCGAGTATTAGAAGTTTCTATTCCTGTACAGATGGATGATGGTACAGTAAAAGTCTTTAAAGGTTATAGGTCTCAACACAATGACGCATTAGGACCCACAAAAGGAGGAATAAGATTTCATCCTGACGTTACATTAGATGAGGTAAAAGCCTTATCCATGTGGATGACATTTAAATGTGGGGTAGTAGGACTTCCTTACGGAGGAGCAAAAGGTGGAGTAGTGGTAAATCCAAAAGAATTGTCTAACGATGAGTTACAGAGGTTGAGCAGGGGCTATATAAGAGCAATAACGAGCATAATAGGTCCTAATAAAGATATACCTGCACCAGATGTAAATACTAACATGCAAATTATGGCTTGGATGGTAGATGAGTATAACAAAATTGTAGGCTACAATAGCCCTGCGGTCATTACAGGAAAACCTTTGATATATGGTGGTTCTAAGGGAAGAACTGCTGCAACTGGATATGGAGTTGCATTGATGGCACGGGAGGCTGTAAAACGTTTACAGATGGATTTCAAAAATTGTACATCAGCTGTACAGGGCTTTGGAAATGTTGGAAGTTACACTGCTTTAAACCTTCAAAGATTAGGCGCTAAAATTATAGCAATAACTGATGTGTATGGAGGTATATACAATAAAGATGGAATTGATGTTGAAAAATTACTAGAGCATGTAAATAAGACGGGAACAGTGTGCAATTTTGAGGGAACAACCAGTATAACAAATGAAGAGCTTTTAACAATGGAGGTAGACATTTTAGCTTTAGCAGCTTTAGAAAATCAGATAACTTCTGCAAATGCGCCAGATGTAAAGGCGAAAATAATTTGCGAAGGAGCAAATGGTCCTACAACTCCTGAAGCAGATAAGATTTTAGCAGAAAGAGGTGTGTTTGTAGTTCCGGATATTTTAGCTAATTCAGGAGGAGTAATAGTTTCATATTTTGAATGGGTACAAAATCTCATGAATTATTATTGGACAGAAAAAGAAGTAGAAGAAAGACAGGAAATTATGATGGTAAATGCTTTTAACGCTATATATGAATTAGCACAGCAGTACAAAGTTGATATGAGGACAGCAGCTTACATGATATCGATTAAACGGGTTTATGAAGCTATGAAAATTAGTGGTTGGTTATAAAGGCCTTCATTGAAGGTCTTTTTGTTATATGGTAAAATATTATAAAAAGCTTATTAGAGGAGGCTTCTTTATGGTAAGGAGTCTTCTAACTGTAGATTGGGATTATTTTATACCTTCTAAAAAAGAGTGGTTTTTCTCTTATATAGAAAATGATAAAAATTTGACTCAACTGTGGTATAAAAGATATATAAAAGGGAAATTAGAGGGAGAAGATTTGGAAAAGACTATAAAAGTAGGTAAAGTCATAAAAGGCTTCTGGGATAAAATAAAGACACAGTTTAAGTTTGATAAAAACATTAAAATTTTTGTCTCTGAATCCCATAAAGTTGCCTATTATTTGGCAAAAAATTTTGAGTGTTCTGAAGTAGTTTCTTTTGATGCCCATTCTGATTTAGGATATGGTGGACTACCTTCACTGGATTTTGAATTAAATTGCGCTAATTGGCTAGGTAAGCTTTTAAAAGAAAATATAGTAAAAAGAGCCAAAATTGTATATAGTCCTTACACCTTTGAAAAGCCTTTAGATTTTGAGGATTTTAACAACCTTTACAACATACAGTATTATAAATCGGTAGAAGAATTACCAAAAGAGAATTTGATAGGGGTTATACACATTTGTAGGTCGGGTACTTGGACACCTCCTTGGCTGGATGAAAGATTTGAAAAATTTATAAATGAGTTAGGCTTGCCTTTTAAGAAAATTGCAATAAAAGAGAGAAAGTGGGAGGTGTCAAAGCTTTCTTACGCAGATCAAATCTTTTACCTTAATTTCGCATAAAACTTAAGGAGGAATTGTATGACTACACGACTATATATAGCACGTCACGGGCAATCAGAGTGGAATTTACACAATAAAATGCAAGGTGTGCAGGATATTGATTTGACACCTACAGGTTTAAAACAGGCTGAACTACTGGCAAGTCGATTAAAAAATGAGAAAATAGATTGTATATATTCAAGTGATTTAAAAAGAGCTTATGTAACTGCACAAATAATTGCAAAAGAGTTGGGATTAGAAGTTCAGAAAATTCCTGAGTTTAGAGAAATGTCCTTTGGTATATGGGAAGGGCTTACATCGGAAGAAATTAATGAATTGTATAAAGAAATATATACATTATGGAAAACAAATCCTGTTAAAGCTAATATAGAAAAAGGAGAAACTTTAGAAGAAGTTCAAAAGAGAATGGTAAAAAATACTTTGAAGATAGTTGAAGAGAATAAAGGAAAAAATATATTGATTGTTTCTCATGGGACTTCTATAAAAGCACTGATTTTGGGGCTTTTAGGAATTGACTTAAGTTTTTATCCTAGATTTAGACTTGATAATACTTCTCTTAATATAGTAGATGTTAAGGAAGATGGTAAAACTGTTCTGGTGCTATTTAACGATACTTGTCATTTAAGGAGAGATGAAAAAATAATATGAAAAAAGTATTTGTAGTAGGCGGCGGCCCAGCAGGAATGATGGCAGCTTTATCAGCAGCTATGATGGGAAAAGAAGTAAGTATATTTGAGAGAAATAACATTTTAGGTAAAAAATTATTAGTTACAGGTAATGGAAGGTGTAATATTACGAATTTTGCTGACAAAGAAGAATTTTTCGAGAATATTCCAGGAAATAGTAAATTTTTATATAGCGCTTTTAGCAAGTTTTCTAATAAGGATTTAATAGAGTTTTTAAATAAAAATGGGCTTAAAACTAAAATAGAAAGAGGTTTAAGGGTTTTTCCGGTTTCAGATAAATCAATAGAAGTGAGAGATTTTTTTGTGAATATGCTTAAAAAATATGGAGTAAAGATAAATTATAACTGCAGAGTAAGTGATGTGATAGTGGAAAATAAACACGTAAAGGGCATAAGTGTTGATGAGAGTGTTTTAAACTGCGATAGTGTAATATTAGCAACAGGAGGAGTGTCATATCCTACGACTGGCTCTACTGGTGATGGGTATGAAATTGCTAAGAAATTGGGGCACACAATTATAGAGCCATTTCCTTCCTTAGTGCCGATTGTTACATATGAAAATGTAAGAGAATTGATGGGACTCACTCTTAAAAATGTCAAAGTTTCTGCTTTTTTTGGAGAGAAATTAATAAGAGAAGAGTTTGGAGAAATGCTTTTTACCCATTTTGGGTTGTCAGGCCCTGCAATACTCACCTTAAGCAGGTTTTTACATGATTACTTAGGTAAGGGAGAAGTAGTAATAAAAGTTGACTTAAAGCCGGGACTTAATATTGAAAAGCTGGAGGAAAGAGTATTAAGAGATTTTAATAAGTACCAAAATAAAAATCTGAAAAATGCCTTGGAAGATTTATTGCCTCATTCATTAATCCTATATGTTATAAAAAGGGCGAATATAGACCCTGATAAAAAAGTTAGGGAAATAACCAAAAATGAAAGAAAAAAATTGGTCAATAGCTTAAAAAATCTTACTTTTAAGGTAAAAGGCCTAAGGCCTATAAGAGAAGCTATTGTTACAGGTGGTGGAGTAAGTATAAAAGAAATAAATCCCTCTACAATGGAGTCTAAAATAATAAAAGGCTTATTTTTTGCAGGTGAAATTATAGATGTGGATGGATTTACCGGTGGATTCAACTTGCAAATTGCCTTTTCTACGGGATATGTGGCAGGAATCAATGCGTGAATGTGAAATGCGGGAAACCGCATTTTTTTATTTATTTTGCATAAGATATAATAAGAAAAGGAGGATAAATATGGGAAAAAGAGTCAAAAGGAAAAAATACAGATATATTGACAGTGAAAGTATTCTTGTAGTATTGATAATGTTAGGGCTTTTAAGTATAGCTATAACTCAACTTTTGATGACAAATGACGATATAAAAGTTTTTTTAAGTTCTACACAAAGATTAGAGGGGATTAATTTAAATTCTAATCTTTCGCAAGAAGGTAAAGTGACAATTGAGGTTGTAGAAAAGGATAAAGCATTAAATTCCTTTGTATTGCTAGACGGAGAGCCAGTTGCAAATTTTTCTACCAAGTCTATTACTATTACAGTAAGGCCCAATCAAATTTTGGAAATAGATGGCACCAGAGAAAAGGAACCTCTTCATTTTAAAGTAGTAGCAATTAGTGAAAATGTAATTGAGCCGCAAAATACCACTGTAGTTAAAGTAGATAAGAATATACAAAAAATATGTATGATTAGGCTGAAATGATTTATTTGTAAAGGGTAATTATGCTATAATATAAAAAAGACAAAAGATGATAGGAGAGGAGAATGCCCTATAAAAGTCATAAGAGGTGCTATAACTTCCAAAAATACAAAAGAAGATATTTTAAAGGATACAACTATTCTCATTGAAGAAATTATTAAAGCAAATGAATTAGAAGAGAAAAACATAATTTCTATTTTTTTTAGTGCAACTTGTGATTTAGATGCGGTTTACCCTGCCGAAGCAGTTAGGAATATGGGTATGACCTCAATACCTATGATGTGCCTACAAGAAATGGAGGTAAAAGGCAGTCTCAGCCATTGCATAAGAGTTGCGATTTTTACAAATTTAAGTGAAGATAAAGAGGTTAAACACGTTTATTTAAAAGAAGCAAAAAAACTGCGTCCAGACTTAGTTTGAGGTGATAGTATTGACTGTAAAAATAGCAATAGATGGGCCGGCGGGAGCTGGCAAGAGCACTGTTGCAAAAAAAATAGCTAAACTTTTAAATTATACCTATATCGATACAGGTGCTATGTATAGAGCCATTACATATAAGGCCATACAACAGGGGGTAAATCTTATTGAAGAAAACAAAATAGCTGATATTGTGCAAAGTGCTGATATCATCTTAGAAGGAGAAAAAATTTTTTTAGATGGAAAAGACATTTCTGAAGAAATAAGAAAACCGGAGGTTTCTGAAAAAGTATCTTTGGTATCTAAAATACCTAAAGTGAGAGAAATTTTAGTGCAAAAACAAAGGAAAATTGCTGAAGGCAAAAATGTAGTAATGGATGGAAGAGACATAGGAACAGTTGTGCTGCCTGATGCACAGTTTAAATTTTTTTTAACTGCTTCTTTAGAAGAAAGGGCAAAACGGCGTTATAGAGAACTTAAAACTAAAAATGTAAATGTAAGTTATTACGAGGTGTTAAAAGAAATAGAAAATCGTGACACCATAGATTCACAGAGAGATACATCTCCTCTAAAAATTGCTGAAGATTCTATTGTCATTGATACTACATATCTTTCAGAAGAGGAAGTTTTAGAAAAACTGTACAATATTATAAAGGAAGGATTAAAAGGGGAAATTTAAGTATGTTTTATTATATTGCTAAAATTATAGTATTAGTAATTATAAAAGTGATGTTTAGAATAGAAGTAAGAGGACTTGAAAATATTCCTAAAAAAGGCCCAGTAATCATATGCCCTAACCATATAAGTCTTCTAGATCCTCCTGTCATAGGAGCACTTTTAAACAGGCGAATATACTTTATGGCAAAAGAAGAGCTTTTTAAAAATCCTTTTTTAAAGCTTCTTTTAGGGACAGGCTTAGGAGCTTTTCCCGTTAAAAGAGGTACTGCTGATTTATCAGCTATTAAAACTGCTTTAACTTACTTAAAAAAAGGAAGAGCAATTGGAATTTTCCCTGAAGGTACAAGAAGTAAAACCGGAAAACTTCAAAAGGCTGAACCAGGGGTTGCCTTATTAGCAATTAAAGGGAATGCTCCTGTAGTACCTATAGGAATTAAAGGGAAATATCGCCTTTTTTCTAAGATTATTATAAATATCGGTAAACCAATAACTTTTGAAAAATATGCAAATTCTAAACTTTCCTCTGAGAGACTTTCTGCTATTGGAGAGGAAATAATGCAAGAAATTGCAAAATTGCTGTAGGAGGTAAAGAATGAAAATATTGATTGCTGAGTATGCAGGTTTTTGCTTTGGAGTAAAAAGAGCTATTGAAACTGCATATCAGGAAATTGAAAAAGGTGATGGAAAGAAAATATATACTTTAGGTGAAATTATTCATAATCCACAAGTTATATCGGACTTATCGAAAAAAGGGGTTAATGTTATTGAAGAAGAAGAGCTGGATAAATTGACTGAGGGCGATAAATTAATTATCCGAAGTCATGGGGTGTCTAAAAAATTATACGACTTTCTCGCTAAAAAAGGAGTTGAAGTCATAGATGTTACCTGCCCATTTGTAAAAAAGGTCCAAAATATAGTTTATGAGTACTACCACAAGGGCTACTCTATTATCATTGTAGGAGATAGAAATCATCCAGAAGTAATAGGAGTAAACGGATGGTGTGATGACACTGCTTATGTGGTAAATTCAATTGAAGAAGCTCATAAACTACCTCAATTAGAAAAGGCATGTGCAGTTGCTCAAACTACTCTCATTGAAAAGCATTGGAAAGATATTTTAGAAGTAATAAAGCTAAAAGTTAAAGACCTTATTTTTTTTAATACTATATGCGATGCTACACAAAAAAGACAAGATGCTGCTGATGAGCTTTCAAAAAAGGTAGATGTAATGTTTGTAATTGGGGGGAAACATAGTTCTAATACTCAAAAACTAAAAAAGATATGTGAAAAAAATTGTAAAAACACTTTTCATATAGAAGATGCAGAGGAATTGACTCTTGAGATGGTAAAAGACCATGAGATTATAGGAGTAACAGCAGGAGCTTCAACCCCCGATTATGTGATAGAAGACGTGATAGAGAAAATTAGATTTTTAAAAGGGGAAGATGGGGATGAGTGATTTTTTAGAAGGTTATACTTTTAAGACGTTGCGACCTGGAGACATTGTCAAGGGAAAAGTGATAAAAGTTTCTGATGAGGGGATTATTGCAAATATTGGCTATAAATCAGATGCTTTTGTGCCTAAAAATGAACTTTCTTTAAATCCTAATTTTGATGTAAAAAAGACCTTCAATGTTGAGGATGAGTTAGATTTATATATAATAAGTGTGGAAAATGATGAAGGAAACGTATTAGCCTCTAAAGTTATGGCTGATGATAAACTGAGCAGAGAAAAAATTGAAAAAGCCTATAAAAATGAAGAGATAATTGAAGGAGAAGTTATTGAGGTTGTAAAAGGCGGAGTGATTGCCTACTCATTAGGAGCTAAGGTTTTTATTCCTGCTTCTCAACTGGAATTACATTATGTCGACAAATTAAATGAATATTTAGGTAAAACTTTGCGGCTTCGAATAATTGAGTATATTCCTGGCAAGAAAATTGTTGGATCACAAAAAGAAGTACTAAAATTAGAAAGGGAAAAAGTTAAAAAAGCGCTTTTATCTAATTTGAAAGAGGGAGACATAGTAGAAGGGAGAGTAAAAAACATAATAGATAAGGGGGCTTTTGTAGACATAGGAGGTTTTGATGGTTTTATCCCTCTAAGTGAAATTAGCTGGGAAAGAATTAAAAATCCGCGAGAAGTATTGGGAATGGGAGATAAAGTGTCGATTTATATATTAAAGGTGGATGAAAAAAATGAAAAAATTACTTTGAGCCTGAGAAAAGTGTTGCCAGATCCGTGGAAAAATGTAGAAACGAAATATCACGAAGGAGAGGTGCTAAAGGGAACTATCACTAACATTACGCCTTTTGGGGTATTTGTGCAGTTAGAACCAGGGATAGAAGGATTAGTTCATAAAAATAATTTAGAAAATAGTATCAAAACATACAAAATAAATGATATTATAGGAGTAGAAATATTGAACATAAATCAACAAGATAAAAAAATAAATCTTAAAGAAGTGCCTCTTGAAGAAAAAGATATTGTAGAAATAGAGCATCAAGAGCTTAGAATTACTTTGGGAGAAATATTTAATAAAAATTTTTAAACTGTCATGTAAAAAACCTTGACAAAAGAAAAAAATCTGATAAAATTAAAATCATTGAATGTATACATTATTTTAGTAAAGGAGGCACGATACAAAATGAATGCTTTGGGTCGCCACATTTTGGCAGAAATTTATGGGTGCGATAGCAATATTTTAGACAACTTGGAATTAATCGAAGACATAATGGTTCAGTCTGCAATAGTGACAGGCGCAGAGATACGGGAAGTAGCTTTCCATAAATTTAATCCCCAGGGCGTAAGCGGAGTAGTGGTCATATCAGAATCTCATATAACTATCCATACTTGGCCAGAACTGGGTTATGCCGCGGTTGACGTATTTACTTGTGGTGATGATGTCAATCCGTGGGATGCCTGTAACTATATAGCGAAAATGTTAAGAGCACAAAACATGACTGCAACAGAGGTGAAACGTGGAGTATTTGAAAAACCAGTGAAGGTGGTTAACTACTGATTAAATTCCATAGTATGAAGGTTTTGATTCCTTTGTGGCTTTTAAAGCCACTTTTTTCTATAATTAGGGGTGAACATATTTATGGTAGGTTATGAGGACTTTGTTAAAAAAATACATAAATTAACTGGAATAGATTTGTCTTCATACAAAGAAAAGCAGATGAAAAGAAGATTAGAATCTTTAATCTCTAGTCACAAATTTAGCTCTTATGAGGAATATTTTAATGAACTTACTGTCAATAAAACATTATATGAAGAGTTTCTAAATTATATTACTATTAATGTAACAGAATTTTTTAGGAACCCTTCACAGTGGGAAATCTTAGAGAAAGACCTTTTACCTAACATTATAAAAAAAGGTTTTAGAGTGTGGAGTGCAGCTTGTTCTACTGGGGAAGAACCTTATTCTGTAGCCATGCTTTTAACAAAGTTTATAGATTTAAAAGATGTGACAATTATTGCTACAGACATAGATGGAAGAGTATTAGAAAAAGCTAAAAAAGGTATATATTCGGCTGAGACTGTTAAAAAAGTACCTCAAGAATATTTAAAAAAATTCTTTAGAAAAATTGATGACAAAAGTTATCAGATAAGTGAAGATATTAGAAAAAGTGTACAATTTGAAAAGCATGACTTGTTAAATGATGAATATCCTAAAAATATAGATTTATTAATTTGTAGAAATGTGTTAATATATTTTAATGATACAGCTAAAGATAAAATATATAAAAAATTTTATGAGTCTTTAAATGATAACGGTATATTTTTTGTGGGTAGCACAGAGCAAATAATATTGCCATATAGATACAATTTTGAACCAATTAAAACTTTTTTCTATAAAAAAATTATTCCACAGGGATAAAAGAGGTGTTAATAATAATGCCTACCAATATTTATGTGACTGAAGAAGAATTAAAAAAACAAGAAAAAATAATGAAAGAAATTGCAGAAGAAAATAAGGGTAAAAACCTTTATTATCACATTGAAACTTACGGCTGCCAAATGAATGTCCATGATTCAGAAAAACTAGCAGGTATGTTAGAAAAGATGGGATATAAATATACTGAAAATCTGGAACAAGCTGATGTTTTACTTTTTAACACTTGTGCTGTAAGAGAACATGCTGAAATAAGAGTATTGGGAAGAGTATCACAAATGAAAGAATTGAAGGCTAGAAATCCTAATTTAATTATTGGTGTATCTGGCTGTATGATGCAAGAAAAAAATGTAGTAGAAGCTATTAAAGAAAAATATTCCTATATAGACATTGTTTTTGGCACTCATAATATATATAAATTTCCACAGCTTTTATGGGAGGCTTTGAACTCTCAAGATATAGTTATAGATATTATAGAAGATACAAAAAATGTAATTGAAGAGTTACCTGTCAAAAGGGACAGCAATTTAAAGGCATGGGTTAATATTATTTATGGTTGCAATAATTTTTGCACCTATTGCATAGTGCCATATACAAGAGGCAGAGAAAAGAGCAGAAAGCCAGAAGATATAATAGCAGAAGTAAAAGAATTAGCCCAAAAAGGGTATAAGGAAATCACTTTATTGGGACAAAATGTAAATTCTTACGGAAAAGACCTTGATGAAGATATAACTTTTGCAAAACTACTTTATAAGCTAAATGATATTGAAGGAATTGAGAGAATAAGGTTTATGACTTCTCATCCTAAAGATATTTCCGATGAATTAATATATGCCATGAGGGATTTAGATAAAGTTTGTGAACATTTGCATTTACCTGTACAAGCTGGTAGCAACAAAATTTTAAAAAAGATGAATAGAAAATACACCAAAGAACACTATTTAGAAATTATTGATAAAGTAAGAAGTAACATTCCAGATATTGCGATAACAACAGATATAATCGTAGGTTTTCCAGGTGAAACAGAAGAAGATTTTTTGGAGACGTTGGATTTAGTAGAAAGAGTGCGATTTGATGCCGCTTATACTTTTATTTACTCTAAAAGAGCAGGCACTGTTGCGGCAAATATGCCAGACCAAGTAGATGATGCTGTAAAACATGAGCGTTTAGAAAGACTTATAGAGTTGCAAAACAAAATCAGCTTAGAAAAAAGTGCAGAATTGAGAGGAAAAATTGTGGAAGTATTGATAGAAGGAATTAGTAAAAGAGATAGTAATAAATTGACCTCTCGAACTCGAACCAATAAAGTAGTCCACTTTGTGGGAGATGAAAGCCTTATCGGCAAACTTGCTAATGTTAAAATAACTGAAACAAAGGCTTGGACAATGCAGGGAGAATTAGTAGAAGTTATAAGATAAAAGTGCGCCTATATGGGCGCTAATTTTTATGATATAATAAAGAGGAGTCGGAGGTGCAAGAAAATGGCCGTCACTCCAATGATGGAACAATACCTTAAAATAAAAGAAAAATATAAAGATGCAATACTCTTTTTCCGCCTAGGAGATTTTTATGAGATGTTTTACGAAGATGCGGAAATTGCTGCTAAAGAGCTTGAAATAGCTTTGACAGGGAGAGACGCCGGAACGGAAGAAAGAGCCCCAATGGCTGGTGTTCCTTACCATGCAGCAGACTTTTATATAGACAAGTTAATAAAGAAAGGATATAAAGTTGCTATTTGTGAACAATTAGAAGACCCTGCAAAAGCAAAAGGTTTGGTAAAAAGAGATGTAGTAAGAATATATACTCCGGGGACAATAATAAATCCTGAATCAATGGATGAAAAAACAAATAACTACCTTGTGTCTGTTTTTAAAGGAAGGGACAATTATGGAATTTGTGCTGTTGATGTAACAACGGGAGATTTATACGCTACAGAACTTAAAAATTGTAAAGACACTAAAAGAGTTTATGATGAAATAACAAAGTATGCTCCTTCAGAAATAATCGCTAATGAAGATTTTTTAAAAAATAATAAATACATAAAAATTTTCAAGAATAATAACTGTGCTATAAATATCTATGAAAAGCAGCTTGACTATGAAGAAAAAATTAAATTAATAGAAACTCAATTTAATAAAAAATCCGAAGAATTAGGTATAAAAGATAAGCCTTATATGGCTAATTCGTTAGCGGCTCTTTTTAGCTATTTACAAGAATTACAAAAAACTGCTTTAAAGCATATAAACAAATTGCTTATATATGAAGATAACTCCTATATGGGATTAGACAGCAATGCAATAAAAAATTTAGAAATATTAGAGTCTAATAAAAACAAGTCAAAAAAAGGTTCTTTATTAGGAGTTTTAGATAAAACTGTAACTCCTATGGGAGGAAGGCTTTTAAAAAAATGGCTAGAAGAGCCTTTGCTTAATAAAGAGCATATTGATGCTCGGTTGCAAGCAGTAGAAGAACTTTTTAATGATTATAAAAATCGCCAAGATTTAAAACAACTTTTAAACAAAATATACGATTTAGAAAGATTGGCCAGCAAAATTGTCTACCAGAGTATTAATCCAAAAGATTTTATTTCCATAAAGCTATCTCTTCAAAATTTGCCTTACATCAAAGAAATATTAGAAAAGTTCAATTCAAGGCTTTTGAAAGAGATATGCGAGAAATTTGATATTTTACAAGATATATACGAATTAATAGATAAGTCGATAAAAGATGACCCTTCTACTCAATTAAAAGAAGGAAATATCATAAAAGACGGGTATAATGAAACAGTGGATAAGCTAAGAAAGGCTTCAACAGAAGGTAAAAATTGGATCGCAAATCTTGAGGCTGAAGAAAGAGAAAAAACAGGCATTAAGAACTTGAGAATAGGCTACAACAAAGTTTTTGGCTATTATATTGAAGTTACAAAATCTAATATACCACAGGTTCCTGAAAGATTCATACGAAAACAAACTTTGGCAAATGCAGAAAGGTATGTGACACCTGAGCTTAAAGAAATAGAAGAGACTATATTAGGAGCAGAAGAAAAATTAATTGAGCTTGAATATCAGCTTTTTAACGAAATAAGAGAAAAAGTAGAACTACAAATTGTAAGAATACAAAATACAGCAAAATATATAGCCATAATAGATGTACTCATTTCCTTTGCAGAAGTTGCGGAAACAAATAGATATATAAAACCGATAGTAGATTATAGTGACAGAATAGTCATCAAGGAAGGGAGACATCCAGTAATAGAGACTATTTCTGATGAATCTTTTGTAGCAAATGATATAGATATTGGTTCTGAAAATCCTATCATGATAATAACGGGGCCTAATATGGCTGGTAAATCTACTTACATGAGACAGGTTGCTTTAATTGTACTGATGGCGCAGATAGGCTCTTTTGTCCCTGCTTCTTACGCTAAAATTGGGATTGTAGATAAAATCTTTACAAGAGTAGGAGCATCCGATGACATCTTTGCAGGACAGAGTACCTTTATGGTGGAAATGTCTGAAGTGGCAAATATATTAAAATCTGCCACTAGTAAAAGTTTGATAATACTAGATGAGGTAGGGAGAGGTACAAGCACTTATGATGGTATGAGTATAGCTCATGCAGTTATTGAATATATTCATGAAAAGATAAAGGCTAAAACTTTGTTCGCTACTCACTATCATGAATTGACAAAACTTGAAGGCAAGATGAAGGGAGTAAGGAATTATAATGTTTCAGTAGAAGAAAGAGAAGATGACATAATATTTTTACGGAAAATAGTACCTGGTGGCGCTGATAAAAGCTATGGAATACAAGTTTCAAAATTAGCAGGACTACCTTATAGCATTGTTGAAAGAGCAAAAGAGATATTGAACAGTTTGGAAAATGATAAGGCCATAAAGTCCGAATTAGAAAATGCATCACAGCAACTTGCCTTTACTCAAATAGATATTTTTTCTACGGCAAAGGATTCGCTAATTGATGATATAGCCAATTGCGATGTGGACAACATGACTCCTATTCAAGCTCTAAATTATTTATATGAATTAAAGGAGAAGGCAATCTCCTTGAGGAGCGGAGTATTATGAATAAAATTCATCTTTTAGATGAAAAGACAATAAATAAAATTTCTGCAGGAGAAGTTGTTGAAAGACCTGCCTCTATAGTGAAAGAATTAATTGAAAATTCTATTGACGCTGGAAGCAAAAATATTACAGTGGAAATTTTAGAAGGTGGCATTCCTTATATAAAGGTATCTGACGACGGTTGTGGAATGAATGAAATAGACGCTATTTTAGCTTTTGAAAGGCACGCCACCAGCAAGATAAAATCTGACAATGACCTTTATAGTATAGGGACATTAGGTTTTAGGGGAGAGGCCTTAGCTAGTATTGCGGCAGTTTCCCATGTAACTTTACAGACTAAAGAAGAAGGAGCTTTATTTGGTACTAAAGTTGTTGTGGAAGGTGGGAAGGTAGTAGAAAAAACTACTTGTGGTTGTGCAAAAGGATGTAGTATTGAAGTAAGAGATGTGTTTTTTAATACGCCGGCACGAAGGAAGTTTTTGAAACGTCCTTCAACAGAGAGTATGTATATAACTGATGTTGTAACTAAATTGTGCCTTTCCCATCCTGAAGTTTCTTTTAAATATGTAAAAGACAGGAAACTACAGTTTATAACATCAGGTAATGGAAATATAGAAGATGTAATTTTGAGGCTTTTTGGAAATGAAGTCTACTCTTCTCTTATGTCAGCTTCTTTTGAAAGTGAAGATTTGAAATTAAAGATTTTAGCAGGTAAAAATTCTTTAAATTATTCAAATAGGAATATGCAATTTTTCTATGTAAATGGAAGATACGTAAAAAATAAAACCCTCTCGGCCGCTGTAGATGAAGCTTTTAAGACTTATATACCTGTGAACCGATATCCTGCTGTTTTTTTGTACATGGAAATAGACCCAAGGCAGATTGATGTGAATATACATCCTTCAAAATTAGAGATAAAATTTTCAGATGAAAGAAGAATTTTTGAAGCTGTTTATAAAACTATAAAGGATAGCCTTCATAAATACAACTTGATACCAGAAGTAAAAATTGAAGAAAAGAAAAATATCTTTGAAATTGAAACTCCAACTATTTCAGCTGAGCAGACGAAATTATACTTGACTTCTTCTGATAAAGAAGTAGAAAAGGAAAAAAAGAAATTTGATAATGAATTTAAAGGTAAGAATGTTTTTTTAAAAGATAATGTATTAAAAGAAAATAGTAAAAATAGTAGTTTAGATAACCATTTGGCTGTTTATGAGGAATATGAACATGAAAAAGAAGAAGTAAATAAAAATGACCTTGCTAAAAAAATAAGTGATATAAGAATAGTGGGCACATTATTTTCTACTTATATAATCGTAGAAAAGGAAGATGTATTCTATATAATTGACCAACATGCTGCCCACGAAAGGATTTTATATGAAAAATTTACTTCCCAATATGAAAAAATTCAAACAAGGCAGGTAACATTTCCTATTGTAGTAGAATTACAACCAAGAGACTTAGAACTTGTTCATCAAGAAAAAGAGCTTTTAAATAAATTAGGTTATGTATTTGAGGAATTTGGGAACAATTCTATAATATTAAGAGAAGTGCCTGTAATTTTAGGACAGCCAGAAGCAAGGCAGTTATTTATAGATATAGTGGAAAAACTTAAAGATAAGGAACTTGTCAATAAAATATCCTTAAAAGAAGAAAATATTATAATGATGGCTTGTAAAGCTGCAGTAAAAGCTATGGATAATTTATCTGAAAAAGAAATTAATAAACTTTTTGATGACTTAAAAATTACAGAAAATCCTTATACTTGTCCTCACGGAAGACCTGTTATAATCGCTATAACAAAAACTCAGTTAGAAAAGATGTTTAAAAGAATTATGTAATATAAGGGTGATGGGATGGCTATACAAATTGTGCTTATTGTTGGGCCCACAGCCTCTGGCAAGTCTAAATTAGCAGTAGACGTGGCAAAAGAATTTAATGGAGAAATCATTTCTGCTGACTCTATGCAAGTTTATAAGTACATGGATGTTGGTACAGCAAAAATTACAAAGGAAGAAATGCAAGGCATCCCTCATTATTTGATAGATATTGTAGAGCCAGATCAAGAGTTTAGTGTAGCAGAATATGAAAAAAGAGCGAAAGAGATTATAAAGGATATTTACAAAAGAGGGAAACTTCCTATAATTGTAGGGGGAACTGGTTTATATATCAATTCAATAATTTACATCATGCACTTTTCTGATTTTGAAGGAAGCAAAGAATTTAGAGAGAAAATGAAAGAATTAGCAAATACTTATGGCAGTCAATATCTTTATGAAAAATTAAAAAGTGTGGACCCAGAGGCGGCAAAAAAAATACATCCAAATGATATTAGAAGAATCATCAGAGCTTTAGAAGTTTATGAATTTACAGGGAAACCTATTTCTTACTATCAAAAAATGAGTGGTATGCGTTTAAATCCAGAGTATCAGCCTATAATGATAGGGCTTAATTTCAGAGACAGACAAATTTTATACGATAGAATTAATCAAAGAGTGGATGAAATGATAAAAAATAATTTGGTTGAAGAAGTGGTAAACTTGCTAAAAATCGGGTATAATAAAGACAGTACTGCTATGCAGGCTTTAGGATATAAAGAAATTGTCGAATATTTAAAAGGAGAGATTTCTTTAGAAGAAGCTATTGAAAAAATTAAAAAAGGGACAAGGAGGTATGCAAAAAGACAGATCACCTGGTTTAAGGGTTATGACTTTATCAAATGGTTTTTTGTAGATGACTATAAAAATTATGAAGAACTCAAGAAAAATATTATTAAATATTTAGCAGGAAAATTAAATTTTTGATAGAATATAACTAATGATACATATTAAAGAAGGGGGATAAAGATGGCAAGTTCAAAAGCAGCTATTAATTTACAGGATATCTTTTTAAATCAAGTGAGGAAAGAGCATGTACCAGTAACTGTCTACTTAATCAACGGATTTCAATTAAAGGGTTTAGTGAAAGGATTTGATAATTTTACAGTGGTGTTGGAGTCAGAGAACAAACAGCAACTTCTTATCTACAAACATGCTATTTCGACAATTACACCCCAAAAGCCTGTAATCTTCTCTGGTTCTGATAAGGATGAGAAGAAAGAAGAGTAAAAACAAAAAAACAGTATTAGGGTAACTAATACTGTTTTTTTGAAATAACAAAGTAGGGGAGTTTTTCAAGATGAAGATTGGTTT
This sequence comes from Thermoanaerobacter sp. A7A, assembly GCF_000445185.1. Classification (GTDB taxonomy): domain Bacteria; phylum Bacillota; class Thermoanaerobacteria; order Thermoanaerobacterales; family Thermoanaerobacteraceae; genus Thermoanaerobacter. The sequence goes on along the minus strand of NZ_AVAF01000155.1, from coordinate 7,061 downwards.
TATAGGAGTCGGCAATATGGGACTTGCTCTTATAAAGGGCATATTAAAGGCAGATTTTATAGACGCTGAAGATTTAATTCTTTATGATCCAGTGAAAGAAAAAACAGCGGGGTTAGAAAAAGAATTTGGTGTTATTGTTGCAAAAGACAATATTGACTTAACTGAAAAGTCAGATATTATCATTTTAGCAGTAAAACCTAATATTTACGATGCTGTATTAGAAGAAATAAAAGTAAAAGTAACTGATAAAAAAATAATAATTACTATAGCTCCGGGTATAACTATAAGTCATGTCAAAGATATTTTAAAAACAGGAAAAATAATAAGAACAATACCTAATACTCCTGCTTTAATAGGAGAAGGTGTTACTGTTATAAGTTACTCGCAAGAGATACAACAAGAGGATAAAGAAATTGTGGAGAAGATTTTTAAAACCTGTGGGGAAATTGTAGAAGTAGAAGAAAAGTTGATTGATGCTGCAATGGCTGTCTCTAGTTGTAGTCCAGCATTTGTGTACATGTTTATTGAAGCATTAGCAGATGGTGGTGTACTATTGGGATTACCAAGAGATGTTGCGTATAAATTAGCTTCAAAAGCTGTATCTGGTGCAGGTAACATGGTATTAAAAACAGGTTTTCATCCTGGTCAATTAAAAGACATGGTAACATCTCCAGGTGGTACAACTATTGAAGGTATAAGGATTTTGGAAAAAAATGCAATGAGAAGTGCGGTAATTGAAGCAGTGGCTGCAGCATATCAAAAAACAAAAGGATTGAAGTAGAAATGTCAAATAATATCGATGTTGTTGAAATATACACAGATGGAGCTTGTAGTGGTAATCCTGGTCCAGGTGGCTGGGCAGCAGTTTTACTGTATAAAGGAACAAAAAAAGAAATATCAGGATTTGAAGAAAATACTACAAACAATAGAATGGAATTAAAAGCAGTAATAGAAGCTTTGAAAGCCTTAAAAAGGCCTTGTAAAGTTAATTTATATAGTGACAGTAGTTATGTAATAAATGCCTTTAAAGAAGGCTGGCTTGAAAAGTGGCAGAAAAACAATTGGCTAAAATCAGATAAAACTCCAGTAGAAAATCAAGAGTTATGGAAAGAGCTTTTAGAGGTTTCAAAAAGACATCAAATCAATTGGATTAAAGTAAAAGGTCATGCAGATAGTGAATACAACAATTTATGTGATAGACTGGCTACAGAGCAAATAAAAAGAAACACTAAAAAGTTATAAGAGTTTTTAAGCTCAAGGAATCTTTTAGTAAAGTTCCTTGAGCTTTTTAATAATTTTAAACGAAGTATCTAAATAGCTTGATTTAAGTATTATATTTATGGTATCATATATACAAGTAATTATACGAAATAACTATTTCGTATAATTAGAATTGTAGAAAGGAGTTTTGAGAATGTCTAATGAAATTTCTAATAATACTTCCAATAATGGTTCTATTAAATATCCCCCTCTTCTTGGAGAATTTTTAAACTACTTTTCGACGGTAAAAGCCCGTTCTTATAATACTGTAAAAGCTTATGCTTATGATTTAGTTTTGTTTTTGCGCTTTTTAAAGCAAAGACGCGGAAAAATTAGTCCTAATGTAGAATTTGATGAAATAGATATTTCTGATGTAGATGTTGATTTGATAGAATCTGTTGATTTAAACGACTTATACGCCTACCTTAACTTTGTAGCTAACGAAAGGTCTAATACTCCCCCTGCTCGTGCTCGAAAAGTAGCAAGTTTAAGGTCTTTTTATAATTATCTTTATAAAAAAGCTAAGGTGCTAAGCAAAAATCCTACTCAAGAATTAGAGTCCCCAAAACTTTCTGTAAGACAGCCTATTTACCTCACCCTCGATGAAAGCAAGAAGCTTTTAAATTCTATAGATGGGCCTTTTAAAGAAAGAGATTACGCTATTATCACTTTGTTTTTAAACTGTGGGCTCAGAGTTTCTGAACTGGTGAATATAAATCTAGACGACATAAAAGATGATAAACTAACTGTTATAGGAAAAGGAAACAAACAAAGAACAGTTTATTTAAATGATGCCTGTATTAATGCAATAAATACATATTTGAAGGTAAGACCTAAAGAAGGAGTCAAAGATAAAAAGGCTTTGTTTTTGAGCAAAAGGCTTAAACGCATAAGTGTTAAAACTGTACAATATACCGTAAAAAAACATTTAAAAAGTGCTAATTTAGAAGGAAAAAAATATTCTGCCCATAAATTGCGCCATACAGCCGCGACTTTGATGTACAGATATGGTAATGTAGATATAAGGACTTTACAAAAGCTCCTAGGGCATTCTAACGTGTCTACGACGCAAATTTATACCCATGTAGATGATTCGCAATTAAAAGAAGCTGTAAATAAAAACCCTTTATCACAAAAGGAAGATTGAAAATAAAATTCAAGAGGAAAGATTTTCCTCTTGAATTTTATTTCGTAGCTTATTCTTCTTTGTAAATATTATTTAAAGCAATAGCTATTGCCAATTTTACTTGAGGATAAGTAAGACCACCTTGCACGTATGCGATATAAGGTTCTCTTATAGGTGCATCTGCACTTAACTCTATAGAAGATCCTTGTATAAATCCTCCTGCTGCCATTATGACTTTATCCTGATATCCTGGCATGTCCCATGGCTCAGGAATTACATGAGAGTCTACTGGGGATCCCATTTGTATTCCCTGGATAAAAGATATCAACTCTTCAGCAGTTTTAAATTTGATAGCTTGAACTATGTCAGTTCTTTCTTCGTCATATTTTGGAGTAACTTCATAGCCTAAGTCTGACATAATTTTCGCTAAAAGAACAGCTCCTTTTAAAGCTTGTCCTACCACTTGAGGTGCAAAAAATAACCCTTGTAAAATCAATTTATTTAAATCTAAAGAAGGACCTATCTCTTTTCCTATGCCAGGGGCATATAGCCTATAAGAAGCGTTTTCAACTAATTTCTTTTTTCCTACTACATATCCACCTGTAGGGGCAATTCCTCCACCTATGTTTTTTATAAGAGAACCTGCTATAATGTCGGCTCCTACTTCTGTTGGTTCTTTTATCTCAGTAAATTCTCCATAGCAATTATCTACAAATATAATTACATCTTCTTTTACCTTTTTAATTTCACCAATTGTCTTTTCTATATCTTCTATTTTCAAAGACTTCCTATAGTCATACCCTTTTGATCGTTGAATCATCACCATTTTAGTTTTTGAGGTTATTGTTTTTTTTACACTTTCTATATCTATTTTTCCATCATTAAGGAGGGGAATTTCTTTATATATAACTCCGTATTCTTTTAAACTTCCCCTACCCTCCCCTTTTATCCCTATTATTTCTTCTAACGTATCATAAGGCCTCCCACAAGCCGAAATTAGCTCTTCATTTGGTTTTAAATTGCCAAATAGGCATAATGCTATAGCATGAGTTCCAGATACGATTTGAGGTCTTACTAAAGCGTCTTCTGCGGCAAATATTCCTGCATATATTTTTTCGATTGTCTCTCGCCCGATGTCACCATATCCATAGCCAGTTGTACCATTAAAATGGATATCGCTTAATTTGTTCTTTTGGAAATGATATATGACCTTATACTGATTGTACTCTACAGTCTTATCAATCTTTCTAAATACAGGGTAACAATCTTTTTCTGCTTTTTCTATAACTTCGATTATTTTTGAGTTTATATGGAAATTGTTCTGCAAAAATTTTTTTGTGTCCATTTTCTCAGTCCTCTCTAATGTCTATACTGTCTATTGTTATTAAATCTTCTTTGGTTATATTTATTTTGTTTAAAACTCTTACAGCCTGTTTTCTAATTGCTCTTTCTATGATATTCCTTACAAGGCGCGCGTTTCCTATTTCTCTTGAATTGTCGTCACGAATCAATATTTTCATTAATTTTCTCTTTGCACTTTCCGTAAGCTTATATTGCCTGTTTTTTACCATGACTTCCGCAATCTGAAGAAGTTCATCTAAAGTATAATCAGGAAAATCTATCTGGATTGGAAACCTGGAGCGAAGTCCGGGATTAGTATTTAAAAAATATTCCATTTCGTGTCTGTAACCTGCTAATATAAGTATAAATTTATTCCTATTGTCTTCCATTTCTTTGACAAGAGTATCAATAGCTTCTTTGCCAAAGTCTTTTTCTCCACCCCTTGCCAAAGAATAAGCTTCATCTACAAACAAAATTCCTCCCAAAGCTTTTTTTACATTTTCACGGACTCTGTGAGCAGTATGTCCTATGTATTCTCCTACTAGATCAGCTCTCTCTACTTCAACAACATGGCCTTTTTCTAAAACTCCTATACTTTTTAAAAGTTTTCCTAATATCCTTGCTACAGTAGTTTTGCCTGTTCCTGGATTACCTTTAAATATCATATGTAATACTATAGGTTCAGTGGCTAATCCTTCCTTTTTACGCTTTATTTGCAGTTGCGAGAAAGCGTAAATTTCTTGTATAATTTCTTTCACTTTATTAAGGCCTATCAAAGAATTTAGCTCTTTTAAAGCTTCTTCTTGTAATTTTTTATCATTTACAGTTGTTGTGACTTCTTTAGGTTTATCTTCTGACTTTTTTTCTATTTTATATCCTTCAAAGAAAACTGGCCATATTCCCATCTACCACCACATCCCAATACCATTTTTATTGTTATTCTATGATATTGGGATGTGGAAAGTGAACAAATTTTACACTTCTACTTTTGCTTCTACATCTTCTTTAAAATCTGCTAAAATAGGGTTTACAATTTCCTTAATGTATTCTTCAGTCTGGCTTACAGCTCTTCCGGTAAATTTTATAGGGTTAACTAATTCTTTAATTTCTTCTTGGGAAAGTTTAAATCTTTGGTCATTTTGTATATAATCAAGCAACCTATTTTCTTCTCCATTTTTAACTTCTTCTGCCGCTTTTAAGGAGTATACTCTTATAGCTTCATGTAACTCTTGTCTGTCCCCACCTTTAAGTACTGCTTCCATTAAAATCTTTTCTGTAGCCATAAAAGGCAATTCCTTCATCACATTTTTTTCAATTACTTTTTTGTTTACTTTTAAACCAGACGCAATGTTTATATAAAGATTTAATATAGCATCTGTGGCAAGGAACATTTCGGGTATTACAATTCGCCTGTTAGCTGAATCATCTAAAGTTCTTTCAAACCATTGAGCAGAAGAAGTAATAGATGCATTTAAAAGTGTGACAATAACATACCTACTTAAAGCTGCCATTCTCTCGCTTCTCATAGGATTTCTTTTATAAGCCATTGCAGAGGAGCCTATTTGTTTTTCTTCAAAGGGCTCTTCAATTTCTCTTAAATGTTGCAAAAGCCTTAGGTCGTTGCTGAATTTGTGAGCACTTTGAGCAATACCGCTTAAAACAGACAAAAGCATAAAGTCATATTTTCTCGTATAAGTTTGTCCTGTCACAGGGAAGGACTTTTTATATCCCATTTTTTCTATTACTAATCTGTCTAGCTCTTTTACTTTTTCTTCATCACCACCAAAAAGTTCCATAAAACTTGCTTGTGTACCAGTGGTGCCTTTTACTCCTCTTAACATTATGTTTTCTCTTCTATATCTTAAATCTTGTAAATCGAGAATTAAATCTTGTATCCAAAGGCATGCTCTTTTACCAACTGTAGTAAGTTGAGCTGGTTGAAAGTGAGTATAACCTAAAGTGGGTAAATCCTTATAAGTTAGTGCAAATTCGGATAAAATTTTTATTACTTTGAGAAGTTTCTTTTCAATTAGTTCAAGAGCTCTATCCATAAGAATTATATCAGTATTGTCATCTACAAAAGCAGAGGTAGCTCCTAAATGGATTATAGGTTTTGCTTTGGGGCACAAAAGACCATAGGCATGTATGTGAGCCATAACATCATGTCGAAATTCTCTTTCGAATTTTTCCGCATCTTCATAGTTTATGTTGTCTATATTTTCTTCCATTTCTTTAATCTGCTCATCTGTAATATTGAGCCCTAATTCTTTTTCGCTTTTTGCCAAAGCTACCCATAATCTTCGCCAAGTTTTAAATTTTTCGTCGTCAGAGAAGATTTGGGCCATTTCTTTGCTAGCATATCTTGTTATTAACGGATTCTGATAAGTATCTCGCATATTTACCTCCTCATTATGCTTTATTTAAAAATTCTTCGATTCTATTTAAGCCTTTTTCAATATTTTCAATGGAAGTAGCATAAGAAATCCTAATGTAATTGTCCATTCCGAAGGGCAAAGCAGGAACAACTGCTACATTTGCTCCTTCAATTAAAGCATTTGCAAAATCTATGGAACCTCTAATAATTTTTCCTTTTATTTCTTTTCCAATGTATTCGTCTATATTTACCATTACATAGAAAGCCCCTTGAGGTTTATTTGATTTCAATCCCTTTATTTTATTTATCCTTTCTACCATATAAATTCTTCTTTTATTGAATTCTTCTGCCATTCTTTTAATAACAGTTTCATCTCCTGATAAAGCGGCTATACTGGCATATTGAGCAATTGAATTGGGATTTGAGGTGGTGTGACTTTGAATGTTTGACATAACCTTTGCAATTTCTAAAGAAGAAGCAGTATATCCAATTCTCCATCCTGTCATAGCATAAGCTTTAGACATACCGTTTACCAAAATTGTCAGTTCTTTAATTTTTTCATTTAAAGAGGCGATACTGATGTGACTGCCTTCGTAAATTAATTTTTCGTATATTTCATCTGAAATGACAAAAATATTTGCTTCTCCAATAATTTTTGCAAGTTCTTCTAACTCTTCTTTAGTATACACTGAGCCAGTTGGATTGTTGGGGGTATTTAAAATTAAAGCTTTTGTCTTAGAGGTAATAGCATTTTTTAATTCTTCGGCTGTAATTTTAAAGTCATTTTCTACTTTTGTTTTTACAAAGACAGGCTTTCCATATGCCAGCCTTACCATCTCAGGATAGCTTAACCAATAAGGTACAGGAATTATAACTTCGTCGCCAGGATTTAAAATTGCACAAAGAACGTTATATATAGAGTGTTTAGCGCCGTTTGATATGACAATTTGGTCTGGTTGA
>NZ_AVAF01000154.1 GCF_000445185.1 Thermoanaerobacter sp. A7A | reverse complement strand
ATTTTTTAATTCTTCGGCTGTAATTTTAAAGTCATTTTCTGCTTTTGTTTTTACAAAGACAGGTTTTCCATAAGCCAATCTCACCATCTCAGGATAGCTTAACCAATAAGGTACAGGAATTATAACTTCGTCGCCAGGATTTAAAATTGCACAAAGAGCATTATATATAGAGTGTTTTGCACCATTTGATATGACAATCTGTTCTGGTTGGTATTTAAGGCCGTTATCTTTTAAAAGCTTGTCGCATACTGCTTTTTTTAATTCAGAAATGCCCGAAGAAGGAGTGTATTTGGTGTAGCCTTTTTTTATAGCGTCAATTGCAGCTTCTTTTATGTAATCAGGTGTATCAAAATCTGGCTCTCCTACTCCGAAGTCTATAACGTCTATGCCTTGAGCTTTTAGCTGTTTTGCCTTTGCAGTTATTTCTAATGTCATAGAAGGGGTAATTTGTAAGGCATTTTGGGATAAATCCAATTTTTACACCTCCAGAGGGTTTTGTTATATGAATCACAATATTATTTTAACTTAATTATTTTGATATTTCTACAAAATTTTTAGCCTTACTCTTTAATATTTCTACATATTCATAGTCCAACTTTATTGTTCCTAAAAGGTCTCTGCCATCTACTTCTATACCGTGAAAATCTGAGCCTCCAGTTATGATTAACTTGTATTTTTTAGCTTTGTTTAAATACTTTTCTATATCTTCGGTAGTGTGTTTTGAATGGTAAACTTCTATTCCGATTAAACCTTTTGGGGCTAATTCCTCAATAATACTATCATCTTGAAGTAACCCGGGATGAGCTAAAACAGGAACACCTCCATTTTCTAAAATAAGGTTTATTGCTTCAAAAGGAGTGATTCTGTATCTTTCTACATAAGCAGGAGCACCCACTCCTATGTATTTTTCAAAAGCTTCTTTTACACTTTCTACATAATTCTTTTTTATCAGAGCTCTTGCTATATGAGGTCTTCCTATGAATTTTTCACTTGTGAATTCCAATACGTCTTCTATAGAAATATCAATCCCTAATTCATTTAATTTTTTTAAAATCGCTTTGGCTCTATCATTTCTCAACTTTTTCATTTCTTCCAACTTTTCAAAAAATTTTTTATCTTTGTAATTTATAAAATAACCTAAAATATGAACTTCTTGATTTTGATAATAGCAATTAAACTCAATTCCAGGAATAACTTCGATCTCATATTTAGAAGAAGCTTCCATGGCTTCTTCAAGCCCATCAACTGTATCGTGATCTGTCAGAGAAATACAGCTAAGTCCATGTTCTTTTGCCAATCGAACTACTTCAGATGGTGAATTAGTTCCATCG
>NZ_AVAF01000153.1 GCF_000445185.1 Thermoanaerobacter sp. A7A | reverse complement strand
TTTCAATGTCTGTAAAAGCAGGAATGCAAATTAAGTCAATTCCGCTGGGAGCTACAAACCCTCTTGCAATTGCAACAGCTTTTACAGCTTGATTTATTGCACCTGCACCTATTGCTTGTACTTCTGCACCTCCACGCTCCCTTAACACCCCTGCCAACGCTCCTGCTACAGCATTTGGATTAGATTTTGCTGAAACTTTTAACACTTCCATTGTTTTTCCCCCTTAAAGACAAATGATTTTCTCCTTGTTAATATTCTACATTTGTTTTAAAAATCCTCCTTTTTATGCATAAATTTTATTAATGCGTTCTATGCTATAGCATTTTCCTGTTATTTCATTAACAGAAATTACAATGGCATTTATTTGGGCAGGACCTTTTTTTGCAACTTCAAAGCGTACAGGTACAGAAGATGTAAATCTTTTAATTATTAATTCTTTATCTATTCCCAATATAGAATCACTAGGACCTGTCATACCCACATCAGTTATATAAGCTGTCCCATTTTGTAATATTTTCTCATCTGCCGTTTGTACGTGAGTATGAGTGCCAAAAACACAACTTACTTTTCCGTCTAAAAAATATCCCATTGCTATTTTTTCAGAAGTAGCTTCTGCATGAAAATCTACGAGGATTATATTCGTCTCTTTTTTTAACTTTTCTATTTCTTCTAAGGCGACAAAGAAAGGATTTCTATTGCAAGGCATAAAGGTAGTTCCCTGCAAATTTATAATACCAATTTTTGTATTTTTAAAATTAAGTGCTATAGATCCTCTGCCAGGTGTTTCCTCTAAATAATTGGCAGGTCTTACAATTCGCATTTCTTCATCAATAAATTTTAATATTTCTTTTTGATCCCACACGTGATTTCCCATTGTTAATGCAGAAATTTCCATTTCAAAAAGTTCATCAGCAACTTTGCGAGTCAGTCCATTTCCTCCGGCAGCATTTTCTCCATTCGCTATAACTATGTCAATATTGTATTCTGATATTAATTCTTGTAAGTGCTCTTTTAATATGTTTCTACCTGGTCTTCCAACTATATCGCCGATGATAAGTATCTTCATTCTTAACCTCCAAAAAATAATTTTCTTAAACTTATTATTACACAAACCTGGCTATTAAAACAATAGCTAATAAAAATTTATGATGAAACTTTTAAAGCGTGCTCATCGCACGCTTTTTTTCAATCCTTTATTTTGCATAATCTACAGCTACTGTCTCTCTTATGACAGTCACTTTGATTTGACCTGGATATTCAACTTCTTCCTCAATTTTTTTGCTTATATTTCGCGCCAAAATGACAATATCATCATCATTGACAATTTCAGGTTTTACCATTATTCTGATTTCTCTTCCTGCTTGTATAGCATAAGACTTTTCTACACCTTCAAAAGAATTAGCAATTTGTTCTAACTTATCTAAACGCTTAATATAGGCTTCTAAAGCTTCCCGCCTTGCACCTGGCCTTGCAGCAGAGATAGCATCTGCCGCTTGTACTAATACTGCCTCAACAGTCTGAGGCTCTACATCATTATGATGAGCCATTATGGCATGAATGACAGCATCAGACTCATGATATCTTTTAGCTAGTTCTGCACCTATCATTACATGAGGGCCTTCCACCTCATGGTCTACGGCCTTACCTATATCGTGTAAAAGTCCTGCTCTTTTGGCAACTAGGGCATCTGCACCTAATTCATAAGCCATAAGTCCTGCCAAATGAGCTACTTCGATTGAATGCTTTAAGACATTTTGCCCGTAACTAGTTCTAAATTTAAGTCTTCCTAGTAACTTAATCAGCTCGGGATGCAAACCGTGAATTCCTACTTCAAAAGCCGCTTCTTCTCCTGCTTTGATTATCATGTTGTCTACTTCTTTTTTAGCCTTTTCTACCATTTCCTCTATTCTTGCGGGATGTATTCGCCCATCTTCAATTAATTTTTCCAGCGCAATCCGCGCAACTTCTCTTCGTATAGGGTCAAAGCCTGAAATAACAACAGCCTCAGGAGTATCATCTATTATAAGGTCAATTCCCGTCAATGTCTCTATTGTCCTTATATTTCTACCTTCCCTACCTATTATGCGACCTTTCATTTCATCATTAGGAAGGGTAACAACAAACACAGTTGTTTCTGCAGCATGGTCAGCCGCACAACGTTGAATGGCATTGCTAATTATTTCCCTTGCTTTCATTTCTGCTTCTTCTTTAGCTTTGTTTTCCATTTCTTTAATCATTACAGCCATTTCATGTTGTATATCTTTTTGAACACTTTCTAATAAAATGGCTTTTGCTTCTTCACGGCTTAGTCCCGAAATTCTTTCTAATTCTTCTATTTCTTTTTGATGGAGTAAAGAAATTTGCTCTTCCAATTGTTGAATTTCTTTTTGTTTTTCTTCTAGAAGATTTTCTTTTTGTTCTAAAGTTTCGGCTCTTTTATCCAGGGTTTCTTCTTTTTGAAGGAGTCTTTTTTCTAAACGCTGTAATTCACCTCTGCGATCCCTTATCTCTTTTTCTAAATCAGTTCGCATGCGGTGAATCTCTTCTTTAGCTTCTAATAAGAGCTCTCTTTTTTTATTTTCAGCGTCTCTTTTTGCACTTTCTAATATGGTACGCGCTAAATTTTCTGCGCTTTTTATTTTAGATTCTGCAATAATCTTTCTTGCAAAATAACCAATTAGAAAGCCGACTGCTATTGCAATAAGTGCTGTGATTATCAATTCAACATGGCTAATACTCTTACACCTCCTTAGTAGTTATTCATATTTTATTTTAGACCCTTTTCAAAATTATGTCAAGTTATAAATCCTTTTCTTTCAAGGCATCGCTAATGTTTTCAATTTGAAAACCATTGTTGTAAAGATAGTTTTTTAACTTTTTAGTTTCTTCTTGGGATTTTAATTTTTTTTCAATTATTTTTTTTATTATTTCAACTTCTTTTTCTTCAGGATAAAAATTGTTTAAACTTTCTTGGATCAATTCTTTACTAATTCCTTTTTTTACAAGTTCGTAATAAATTTTTCGCCTGCTATACAATTGGTTTATTTTTTGTTCTATAAATAATTTGGTATAAACTTCGTCATTGATATAGTTATAGCTTTTCAGCTTTTCAATAACACTTTTTATAATATTCTCTTCAAAACCTTTTATTTCAAGCTTTTGAGAAAGTTCTTTTTCTGTTAACATTTTTCTTGATAAAAGTTTAAATGCGTAGTCACTCGCTTGTCTTGTTGCAGTATAGTTTACATAATAATTATACTGTTCACTATCTAGTTCTTTTCCTTCCTCTATGCCTAAATAGATCAAATCTTCTAAATTGCAACTAAAGGCATATTCTCCATCTATGTAAACATTATATTGCGTTTTATTTTTTTTCTGCTTTTCTATAGTAGTTATTATCATGCTTATTTCTCCTTTTGTAATAAAATAACCCCACAATAAGGGGTCATTCTACTATTGCATCAGGGGAGGATTTTATTTTATTATAAGCTAGATTGAAATTTTCTCTAATTTTTCTTTCAATTTCATCTGCGATTTCTTTGTTTTCTTTTAAAAATTGCTTAGCGTTTTCTCTTCCTTGCCCTAATCGTATATCTCCATAGGAATACCAAGCACCACTTTTTTCAATTATGTCTATACTTGTGCCAATATCCAAAATGCTTCCTTCCCTTGAAATACCTTCTCCATACATTATATCGAATTCTGCTTGTTTAAAAGGCGGAGCAATTTTATTTTTTACAACTTTGACACGCGTTCTATTGCCGATTATCTCATTTCCCTGCTTTATTGCATCTACTTTTCTCACATCTAGTCTTATTGTGGCATAAAATTTCAGTGCTCTTCCTCCAGGGGTTGTTTCAGGATTTCCAAACATAACACCTACTTTCTCTCTAAGCTGGTTTATAAAGACCACAATAGTTTTAGACTTACTAGTAACCCCTGCTAATTTTCTCAAAGCTTGAGACATCAGTCTCGCTTGAAGCCCTACATGGCTATCTCCCATTTCACCATCAATCTCCGCCTTAGGTACTAAAGCAGCAACAGAGTCTATCACAATTATGTCAACAGCACCACTTCTAACAAGGGCTTCTGCAATTTCTAAGGCTTGTTCGCCCGTATCAGGCTGCGCCACCAATAAATCCTCAATATTGACCCCAAGATTTTTTGCATATACAGGATCAAGAGCATGTTCTGCATCTATAAAAGCACCTGTTCCTCCCATTTTTTGTGCTTCTGCTATCATATGTAGCGCTAAGGTAGTTTTTCCTGAAGACTCAGGGCCAAAAATTTCTATTATCCTTCCCCTTGGAACTCCTCCGACACCTAAAGCAATGTCTAATTCAAGAGAACCTGTAGGTATTACTTCTACATTCAATTTTGCAGTATCTCCCAATCTCATGATAGAGCCCTTGCCAAACTGCCTCTCTATTTGACTTATAGCCATTTCTAAAGCCTTTTGTTTTTCTATCATTTATTATTTACCTCCCAAGAATACAAGGTATTGTATTAAATTAATTATATATTAATGGACATAACTAGTCAATTTTTATTCCCAGAAGATATCTTCTTACAATGTCTAAAGCATGTAGTACTGTCCTTGTCCTTATTTTACTTCTATCACCACTTAACATTAGTTTTTTTACATAGACTTTTTCATTGGTAGCAAAACCCACATACACTAATCCTACGGGCTTTTCAGGTGTTCCACCTGTAGGTCCTGCAATTCCAGTAGTAGACAAACCAAAATCAGCATTGGCCAATTTTCTTATATTTTCTGCCATTTCTTTTGCTGTCTCATGGCTTACTGCTCCATAAGACTCTAAAGTAGATTTTCTAACCCCTAAGATATTTTCTTTAGCTTCATTGCTGTAAGAAACAACACCTAAATTAAAGACTTTTGAAGCCCCTGATACATCTGTTATCTTTTTTGCCAATAAACCACCTGTACAAGATTCAGAGACAGCAAGAGTTAATTTGTTTTTCTGTAGTAATTTTATCACGACTTCTTCCATTTCTTCCTCATCTACAGCGTATATATAGTCACCTATGATACCTCTAATCCTTGATTCCATATCCTCAATCATTTCTAAAATTTCTTTGTCATCATGTCCTTTTGCAGTTATTCTCAAAGTTACGTATCCATCACCTACTAAAGGAGCAACAGTAGGATTAGAATTAAACAAAAGAGGTTTTACCATTTCCTCTACTTTTGATTCACCTAAGCCAAATATTTTGATTACTCGAGACTTTATAGTTTCATTAGTTTTGCTTTTAAGATAAGGATATACAGATTCCTCAAACATCGGAATTAGCTCAGAAGGTGGACCAGGCAAAATTATGATGATTTTGTTATCTTTTTCTATTATACAGCCAGGAGCTGTTCCATTTTTATTTGGCAAGATTTTTGCACCTTCTGGGAAAAAGGCTTGTTTGAAGTTGTTCATGGTAGGTGTTTGTCCTATTTTTTCAAAAAATCTTATTATCTCTTCTTTTGCTTCTATGTTTTCTACAAGAGGAAGACCTAAAAAAGAAGCCACTGTCTCTTTTGTAATGTCATCAACAGTAGGGCCTAATCCACCTGTTGTTATTATAAGGTCAGAGCGGTTAAAAGCGATATTTAAACATTCTTTTAATCTTTCTTCGTTATCTCCAACGTTAGTATGGAAATATATATCTATACCTAAAAGAGCCAATTTTTCAGATAAATATTTGGCGTTAGTATTTAAAATTTGTCCTAATAAAAGCTCTGTGCCAACAGAAATAATTTCTCCTCTCAATTAAAACACCTCTTTAATCTTTGAATAAATTTTTAGATTTTATAATATAATCTACACCCGAATAAATTGTCAAAATTAAAGCTATATACACCATTATAGTGTCGAAAGGAAAATTTATAAGGCTAAAAGGGTAATTATTAAGCATCAGTGCAATTACTGCTATCATTTGAAAAGTAGTTTTGTATTTACCGTAATTGCTGGCAGCAATGACAATTCCCTTATCAGCAGCAACTGTCCTAATACCTGTTATTAAAAATTCCCTTGCTAATATAACTACTACAATCCAACTTTGAATGCGTCCCATTTGCACTAAGGCTATTAGAGCAGAAGAAACCATTATTTTGTCTACCAGTGGGTCCATAAATTTCCCAAAATTAGTTATTTGATTAAACTTTCTTGCCACATATCCATCAAATTTGTCGGTCAATGCTGCAAGTGAAAATATTCCTGCAGCTATAAAATCGTTGTAGGGACCTCTGACAAGCATAAAAAACATAAAAATAGGTATTAAAAAAAGTCTTAACATTGTAAGTTTGTTTGCTAAATTCATTAATATTCCCCCACCAAATCGTACTCATAGGCATCTGTTATAGTTGCTACCACAAAATCTCCAGCTTTGAGTTTTTTGTTGCTTTTTACATAAACAACACCATCAATCTCAGGGGCATCCATATAACTTCTGCCATAATATATTCCATCTTCAAAGCCTTCAATAAGTACCTCTAACTGCTTCCCCACTTTTGAAAGATTATGCTGATAAGAAATTTCTTTTTGTATCTCCATCAACTCTTGTTGTCTTTTAATTTTGACACTCTTTTTAATTTGAGGCTTCATATAATACGATTTAGTTCCCTCTTCTCGAGAATATGTGAAAACTCCTACTCTCTCAAATCTTTTTTCTTTTATGAACTGTTTTAAATCCTCAAATTCTTCTTCTGTCTCTCCAGGGAAGCCTACCATAAAAGTAGTGCGTATTACCATGTTTGGAATGCTACGCAATCTACTTATAACCTCTTCTATTTTTTGTCTATTAGTATTTCTATTCATTCTTTTTAGGACTTCATCATGAGAATGTTGTAGCGGAATATCAATATATTTTACTATTTTTTCATTGTTTTTTATCTCTTCAACAAGTTCTTCTGTTACACTATCAGGATATGCATAAAGTAACCTAATCCACTTTAAACCATCAATCTTAGAAATTTCTTTTAAAAGTTGGGGCAGCATAAATTTTTTATAAACGTCTACTCCATATTTTGTAGTGTCTTGAGCAATGAGTATAAGTTCTTTTGCACCTTTTTTGACGAGTTCCTCGGCTTCTCTAAGTATGTCCTCCATTTTGCGACTTCTGTATCTTCCTCTAATCTTTGGAATTATGCAAAAAGAACAAGCATTGCTGCAACCTTCTGCAATTTTTAAATAGGCGTAATAATTTGGCGTAGTTAAAATGCGCTGTATTCCTTCATCATTTAGTAAATTAGCGTGTCCATATTCTAAAACAGTTTTTCCTTTTTCTATTTTTTCTATTACTTCTGCAATTTTGTGGAAATCTCCAGTGCCAATTACTGCATCTAATTCAGGAAGTTCCTTTAATAATTCTTTATTATATCTTTCAGACAAACAGCCAGTTGCAATAAGGTATTTTAGCCTGTGTTTTTTGAGTTTTCCCATCTCAATGATACATTCTATCGACTCTCTTTTTGCATCTTCTATAAAGCCACAAGTATTTATAATGAGTATGTCAGCTTTATTTTCATCATTTACTATGTTATAACCTTTTTCTTTTAAAATTGCTAACATTTTTTCTGAATCAATTGTGTTTTTGGGACATCCAAGGGATATAATTCCTACATTTTTCATCTGCATTTCCTTTCTATTTTAAGATTCTTCTAATATTTTTTTTATTTCTTCTTTTGATAGAAGAATTTGCCTTGGCTTAGAACCATCATAACCGCTTATAATACCTTTTTGCTCTAATTGATCTATAATTCGGGCAGCTCTCGCGTACCCAATTCTTAATCTTCTTTGTAACATTGAAATAGAAGCTTGCCCTGTTTCTAAAATTACAGAAATAGCATCTTCTAATAACTCATCCTCTTGTTGTTCAAAAATTTTTCCATTTGTCTTTTCCTCAATTTCTATTTCTTCGTACTGAGGCTTAGAATGATTTTTTAAGAAATTTACTACAGCTTCTACTTCTTCTTCAGAGATAAAAGCCCCTTGAATTCGCATAGGTTTTGCTGCTCCTATAGGGTTAAAAAGCATATCGCCTTTTCCTAAAAGTTTTTCTGCACCTGTCATATCCAAGATTGTTCTTGAGTCAATTTGAGAAGATACAGCAAAAGAAATCCTTGAAGGGATGTTGGCTTTAATAACTCCCGTTATTACATCAACAGAGGGTCTTTGGGTAGCAATGACCAAATGAATGCCAGCAGCTCTTGCCATTTGAGCTAACCTAAATATATATTCTTCTACTTCTGCAGGAGAGACCATCATTAAGTCAGAAAGCTCATCAATTATGATTACAATTTTATATAAGCTGTTTTCTTTGTATTTTTCGTTATAGCTGTCTATATCTCTAACTCCATATTGGGCAAATAAATTATAACGCTTAGTCATTTCTTGTACTGCCCAATTTAAGACACCGGCTGCCTTTTTAGGGTCTGTGACAACCGGAGTTAAGAGATGAGGGATGCCGTTGTAAATATTAAGTTCTACTACTTTTGGATCTATCAATATCATTTTCACCTGTTGTGGAGGGGCTTTGTATAACAAACTCACTATAAGAGAATTTATGCAAACACTTTTACCAGAACCTGTCGCACCTGCAATGAGCAAATGAGGCATTTTAGATAAATCTGCTATGACAATATTACCAGCGATATCCTTTCCTAAACCAATTGCTAAGCCTGATTTAAAATTTCTAAACTTTTTGCTATCTATTACTTCTCTCAAATATACTGGAGCTATTTTATCATTTGGGACTTCTATTCCAATAGCAGATTTACCAGGAATCGGCGCTTCTATTCTCACAGAAGGCGCAGCTAGACTTAAAGCAATGTCATCTGTTAGACTCACAATTCTGCTAACTTTGACTCCTGCACTAGGTTGCAATTCAAAACGAGTAATTGCAGGCCCCTTTGTCACTTGGATAACTTTTGCATCAACTCCGAAGTTTTTGAGAGTGTCTTCTATTTTTTTTACTTTCTCCATTAACACTTCATTTTTTATTTTTGGTGGGGGAATTGCCTCTTTTAAAAGGGTTATAGGAGGAGGAAGATACTCGCTTTCTATAACCTCTTCTTTATCTTTTGTACATTTTTCATAGATTTTTCTTTCTTCTTCTACATGTTCAATTATATCGATTGTTCTATTTTTTTCTATTATATTTTCTTCTAAAGATGTGGAATCCTCTTGAGAAGTAGAGGTAGAAATTACTTCCTTCTCATGGTCTGTTTTTTTTATCTTTTTTTTACGTTGTTTAAACTTCTGATAGGAAGATTCCATCAGGTTTACGATAGATACATTTGTAATAAGCACTATAAAAATTGCCAAAGAAGAAAACAATAATATATAGCTTCCTGTGATACCCAAAAGTTTTACTAGCAAATATACCAGTAAGGCAGCAACAACTCCTCCACCCATATTGTTTATACCATTAGTGTAAGCAGCTAAGATATAATTTTTTAATCCTTCATTAGAAGGGAAATAATACAAATGATCTAAACTTATGAGGGTTAGAAAAAGTCCAAAAAGTGCTGCAGCTTTATGTAATTTTATAAAATCTCGATTATTAAAAAGAAACATCAACGCAAATACTAAAAGTAAAGCAGATACAACATAAGAACCTATCCCAAAAGAACCCTTTAAAAAAATTCCTATGTTTTTACCTATAGCACCAGTTGTATCTGTATAAAGGCTTAAAAAAGAAATAAGTGTAAAAGCCAAAAATATAATTCCAATGATTTCGTTTTTGAGAGACTTTTGTTTTTTATCAATCATATATACCACCTGTTTATAATTTCTTCTATAAAAATTTTAGTATTAATTATGTAAAATAGCAACAAAAAAATAGATGTGCTAATTTTTTAAACACATCTATTATAACACAAAAATTTTTCTAATAAATACTTATCATGCTTCCTGGAGAATATTTTGCGTCTAGGTAATCAAAAGGATTAGTAGAATACATTCTTTGAATTATATAATTTCCATTTGAGAGTTTTTCTACTACTAACTGTTTATTCCCCATCTTTAGTTCTATGTAATTGGTGGGTATATCTTCTCTTTTTTCAAAAATTAATTCATAGGGAATTATTGTATATAACATTATTCTTCACCTTTCTTTTTTTCTCTTTCTTCTATCATATTGTGTAACCTCTTTAAAGCTTCTTTGATACCCCCTATTTCGTCAATCAAACCGTAATCTACTGCTTCTTTTCCAACTAAGATTGTTCCTATGTCGTTGGCTAATTCTCCAGTTTTAAGCATAAGTTTCATAAAAGTATCTCTTTTTATTTTTGAATTTCGCACAATAAACTCTACTATTCTATCTTGCATTTTGTTGAAATAATCAAAAGTTTGGGGAACTCCTACTATTAATCCTGTCATTCTGATAGGATGTATTGTCATGGTAGCACTTGGCACTATGTAAGAATAATTTGCTGAAACTGCTAAAGGCACCCCGATACTGTGACCTCCACCTAATACTATAGATACAGTAGGCTTAGAAAGGCTTGCTATCATTTCCGCGATAGCAAGACCTGCTTCCACATCTCCTCCTACAGTATTTAATAAAATTAAAACTCCTTTTATATTAGGGTTTTCTTCTATTGCTACCAATTGTGGTATTATGTGTTCATACTTTGTGGTTTTGTTTTGTGGAGGCAGAATCATGTGGCCTTCAATTTGTCCTATTATAGTAAGACAATGAATATTGCTTTCAAAATTAGGTACGTTTGTCTGGCCTAAATTTTTTAAATTTTCTTGAACAGGTGGTAAAGTCTGAGGTTGTTCTGTTTCTTCATTTTTTAAAAAATTGCTCATCTTTATCACACTCCTAATAATTAGTATAAGAAAAAAGCGCAATAGTATGCGCTTCTAAGTTTTAAAGATTAAATTCCTCATGTAGAACTCTAACTGCTTCTTCAGCTTTATCTTGACTTACAAGGCAAGAAATAGTATTATGAGAGTCAGCTGTTTGATAAATTTCTATATCATGCCTTGATAATGCCTTTATTACTCTTGCCATTATTCCTGGAACGCCTCTTATTCTATTACCAATTATAGAGACTTTTGAACAATTAGTTCTGTAGGAATATTTTATATTGTTTTCTTCAAGAAGTTTTTGTAACTTTTTAAAATCCACCTCTGATATTGTAAAAACCTGTTTTTCAGGAAAAATATTAATAAGGTCAATGCTTATTTTTTCTTCTGCAATTTTTTCAAATATACTTTCTGTGTTTTCACTGTTTTCCAGCACGATTTGAACTCTATGGTCCATATTAGCAATTCCAGTGACTAATTTGTCTATATCGTAAATATTATCGTAAGCTTCATTATATTGAGTTATAATAGTGCCTGGACTGTCTGACATGGTATTTTTTATAACAAGGGGTATATTACCTATCATTGCTATTTCTACCGCTCTAGGATGTACTACCTTTGCTCCTTGTTCTGCAAATTGGAATACTTCATTATAACTTATTTTTTTCAAAATATGAGCTTTTGAAACAATGCGAGGATCTGCTGTCATTATTCCATCTACATCTGTATATATTTCTACTGCAGAAGCTTTTAGAGCTACACCTAAAAGAGCAGCAGTTGTATCACTGCCTCCTCGCCCTAACGTAGTTAAATCTCCTTCTTCTGTCATGCCTTGAAAACCTGCTACTACAGGAATAATTCCTTCTTTTAAACTTTCTAAAAGTCTTGTTGGTTCTACTTTTATAATTTCTGCATTGCCAAAATTATCATCTGTTATAATGCCTGCTTGTCCTCCGGTAAATGCTTTTGCTTTATAACCCTTCTTTGATAGGGTTGCAGCAAAAGTCACACTGGAGATTATTTCACCACAATTCATCAATAAATCTAATTCCCGTTTTGAAATATTGTTATCTATTGATTTGACCATGTTTATTAGAGTGTCTGTGGCGTAAGGATCTCCATTTCTTCCCATTGCAGAAACTACTACTACCACGCTAAAACCGTTTTTAACTGCTTCAATTACTTTTGAGGCAGCCTTCTCTCTTCTCTCAGGTGTTGATACAGAAGTTCCACCAAATTTTTGTACCAATATTTTCACGTTCTCATCCTTTCCTTTTGAAGGTATCTAAGTTGACACATTTTATATTATTATACTTCATTAAAGTGATAAAGAAAAGTAATATTTTTAATAAAACCGTCTTTTCTTTTCTTCAAATTCCACAATAAGCATATCGTCACCAATTTTTCTTATAGAGTCCCAACTTATTTCAATATAGTTTGTCTTTCCTCTAAATAAACCTTTTGATTCATATACTATTATTGAATGAATCCTTCCTGTTTCTTCATCAATAACTAAATCTGAATCTTCTACTAATCCCCATCTTCTTCCATCCGTTAAATTTACAATTTCTTTATTTCCAAATTCGCTTAACCGCATAGAACCCCTCCTTATATACCGGTATGGCCAAATCCTCCTTCATCTCTTTTAGTTTCTGAAAGGATTTCTGCCTCTACTATTGTTGGTCTTACTATTTGATTGATTACCATTTGAGCAATTCTTTGTCCCCTTGCGATTTTGACTGCTTCTTTTCCTAAATTGATGACTATTAATTTTATTTCTCCTCTGTAATCAGAATCAATTGTGCCAGGAGTATTTAAAAGGGTTATTCCATAGTTTAAAGCTAGGCCACTTCTTGGCCTTATTTGGGCCTCAAAATTTGGAGGAAGTTCAATTTGTATACCTGTTGGAATTAGTTTTATTTCACCTGGCTGTAATATGACTTCCTCTTTAACATTAGCATATAAATCCATCCCAGCGGCTCCTTCACTCATATAAGCAGGCAAAGGTAAGTCTTTAGCATCATCAGTTTTTTTAATCTTAAGTATTATTGACATTTTCTAACCACCCTTTATCTCTTTTGTTTAATTTTCCAACCACGGCTATGCTCATGTCAGCAGGATTTATAATTTTTTTAGCTAAGTCATTTATTTCCTCGTAAGTCAAGTTATCGATTGTCTGAAGTATTTCCTCTACAGTATACACTTTGTTAAATAAAAGCATGGATTTTCCTATTGTGCTCATTCTACTGCTTATACTGTCTAAATCCATTAATACGTTTATGCGAAGTTGTTCTTTAAATTTATCAATCTCTTCTTTTGCTAAGCCTTTTGAATGCACTTCTTCCATTTCTTTTAAAATTAAGTCATATACCTTCTTAAAATTATTAGCGTTCATACTAGCAAAAATAGAAAAAACCCCAGCATGGTGATAGGTAGAAGGATAAGAATAAATCGAGTAAACCAATCCCTTATCTTCTCTTATTTTTTGAAATAGTCTTGAACTCATTCCTCCACCAAAAGCATTATTAATGATAGCTAAAGCATATACTTTCCTTAAGTCGTAAGTTATCCCAGGCAAACCAATACATAAATTTACCTGTTCAAAATCTTTTTCATAAAAAGCTTTGTTTTTATGCCAAATTGGAGAAGTTAATTGAGAAATAACATTAGTTTTTTGAATTTTTGATAAATATTTTTGCAGTATTTCATAGATATCATCGCCAAAATTTCCAGCTATCGAGATGACTATGTTATCTTTGTTATAATGGGAATTATAATAATCTACAATCTGTCCTTTGTTTAGCTTCTTAACAGTAGAAAAAGTACCAAGCACAGGAAAAGACAAGGGATGTCCGTTCCATATTGTTTTTGCTAAAAGGTTGTAAGCTACGTCTTCAGGAGAATCTAATTCTGTCAATATTTCTTCAAAGATGACTTGCTTTTCCTTTTCTATGTCTTCTTCTTTAAAAGCAGGGTTAAATACCATATCAAAAAGTATATCAAGACCTTGTTTTACGTGAGTATTTAAGACTTTTATATAAAAACAGGTACTTTCTTTTTCAGTAAAGCCGTTTAACTGCCCACCAATACTATCCGTTTCTTCCGCAATTTGCTTTGCGCTTCTTAACTTAGAACCTTTAAAAACCATGTGTTCTATAAAATGAGATATTCCATTTATAGTTTTATGTTCGTACATAGAGCCTGCTTTAATCCATATCCCTATGTATACAGAATATGCCTGAGGAATTTTACAAGTTACAACTTTTACTCCTTCAATAATCTTTTGTTCGTACATTTTATCCTCCTTTGCAAATTTAATTATTATTATAGCAAATTTAATTGTTATCTACAATTACCTCCGATACTTTAGTTATTTTATAACCTTTTTCTTTAAGTTGTTTTATTATCTGGGGCAATGCTTCCACGGTATTTTGAGTAGGGTGCATTAACACAATAGCACCATTGTGATATTTAGTCATAACTCTATCTACAATTGTTTGAGGACTTGGATTATTCCAATCTATAGTGTCCAAACTCCATAGAATAACTTTATATCCTAATTGTTCTGCTACTTTTACTACTTCATCATTGAAATCACCATACGGTGGTGCAAAAAGGGTAGGCTTTGTTCCTGTAATTTTTTCTAAAATTTCACCGCTTTTTTTAATATCTTCTTCATATTGTTGCCTACTTAAATTTGTATATTTTACATGTGTGTATCCATGACTTCCGATTTCATGGCCTTTTTGATAAATATCTTTTACAACATCAGGATTTTTTTCTGCCCATTTTCCTTCAAAAAAAAATGTAATATGGATATTGTTATCTTTAAAAATATCTAACATTTTTGGTATGTACTCATCTCCCCATGCAACGTTGCAAGCAAAGGCAATCTTTTTTTCCTTTGTATCTCCTTTATAAATAGGTTCATTGCTGTTAAAAACAGAAACGCTGCGTGTAATTATGTAAATTAAAAAGATGAGCAGTAATATTGCTAAGGAAAAAATAATCCAAAAGCTTTTTTTAGGATATTTTATATAAAATATTTTCATTATAACACCACCCGTTGATATTCTCACTTTAATTTTATTCAAACAGGCGGCGAATATATTACTAAAAAATAAAAAACATAAACCGTGGGTCGGTTTATGCCTTTAGTTTCTTTCTTCTTCCTCTTCATCAGGCAATGCGTCTTTTCTTGAAAGACTTATTCTTCCTAGTTTATCTATATCTGTGACTTTTACCAATATGTCATCGCCAACTTTTACTACATCTTCTACTTTTTGTACCCGTTTTTTCGATAGCTTAGAAATATGGACAAGTCCTTCTTTACCAGGAGCAATTTCTACAAAAGCTCCAAAGGGTGTTATTCTAAGCACTTTTCCTAAATAAATTTCTCCTACTGCTATATCTTTTGTTATAGCCTCAATCATTTGCTTAGCTCTTTCGCCAGATCTCAAATCAGAAGCAGTAATGTATAACCTGCCGTCTTCTTCAATATCAATTTTTACTCCCGTTTCTGCAATAATTTTACTTATGGTTTTGCCGCCAGGTCCGATTATTTCTCTAATTTTTTCAGGGTCAACTACCATTCTTATAACACGAGGTGCGTATACTGATAACTGTTTTCTCGGTTCTTTTATAACTTCTAACATTTTGCTGAGAATGTATAGTCTACCCCTTCGGGCCTTTTCTAAAGCCATTTTTAAAATTTCTTTGTCAATTCCAGGAATTTTTATATCCATTTGTATCGCTGTGATTCCTTTTTCTGTGCCTGCTACTTTGAAGTCCATATCCCCTAAAAAGTCTTCAATTCCTTGTATATCAGTGAGTACAGAAACTACATCTCCTTCTTTGATAAGCCCCATAGCAACTCCTGCGACTGGAGCTTTTATTGGAACTCCTGCATCCATTAAAGCTAAAGTACTGCCACAAACACTAGCTTGAGAAGTAGAACCATTGGAACTTAAAACTTCTGACACTAATCTTATAGTATAGGGAAATTCCTCTTCAGAAGGAATCACCGGTTCTAAAGCCCTTTCTGCTAAAGCTCCATGACCAATTTCCCTCCTACCAGGACCTCTTAGAGGCCTTACTTCTCCAACACTGTAGGGTGGAAAATTGTAATGATGCATATATCTTTTTGCTTCTTCATCTCCTATGCCATCTAAAATCTGAATATCTCCTAATGCACCTAATGTTGCTACTGTAAGCACTTGAGTTTGTCCTCTTGTGAAAATCGCAGAACCGTGAGTTCTGGGTAGCACTCCTACTTCGCACCATATTGGTCTTATGTCGTCAAGGCCCCTGCCATCTACTCTTATTCTTTCCTCTGTTATCATTTTTCGCATTTGTTCTTTCATTATATTGTAAAGTACTTCATCTATATCAGCAAGATTATCAGGATATTCTTCTTTAAAGTGCTCTAAAACTTCTTGTTCAACTTTATCTAAGTTGTCGTTTCTCTCTTTCTTTTCTGCTGTTCTTAACGCATTGTATATTTTTTCTGTTGCATAGGCTCTTACTTTTTCTTCTAGTTCTTTGTCTATTTCATGTAAAATTACTTCGCTTTTCGGAACACCTACTTCTTTAACTATTCCTTCTATAAACTCTACAATCTGTTTGATATATTCGTGAGCATACATTATAGCATCTAGCATAGTTTCTTCAGGAATCTCTTTTGCTCCTGCTTCCACCATTACAATAGCATCTTTTGTTCCTGAAACCACTAAATGCATTAAGCTTTTTTCTCTTTGCTCATGGTTAGGATTAATTATAAATTGTCCATCGACTAATCCTACTGCTACCGCACCTGTAGGACCATCAAAAGGAATATCAGAAATTGAAAGAGCAACCGAAGAACCAATCATTGCGACTATTTCTGGTTGTACATCAGGATCAACAGATAAAACTGTAGCTATAACTTGTACGTCATTTCTATAACCATGGGGAAATAAAGGCCTAATTGGTCTGTCAATTAACCGAGCAGAGAGAATTGCCTTTTCACTAGGTTTTCCTTCTCTTTTTATAAAACCACCAGGAATTTTACCGACAGAGTACAATCTTTCTTCGTACTCAACAGTTAAAGGAAAAAAGTCAATTCCTTCTCGGGGTTCTTTGGAAGCACAGGCAGTAACTAGAACGACAGTATCCCCGTATTTTACCCAAGCTGCTCCATTTGCTTGTTGAGCTACTTTTCCTATCTGGACTAACAACTTTCTCCCGGCTAGTTCCATTTCAAAAGTTCGTTCTTCCATGTTATCCTCCTTTCGTAAAATTTTATAGAAAATAGAGCGAGGTATCTCGCTCTATTTTCTTAAATCTAATTTTTCGATAATGGCACGATACCTTTCCATATCTGTTTTCATTAAATAATTTAACAGTGCCCTTCTTTGCCCAACCATTTTAAGAAGACCTCTTCTTGAATGATGGTCTTTTTTATGAACTTGCAAATGAGCATTTAAGTTATTTATTCTCTCAGTTAATAGGGCAATTTGAACTTCTGGAGAACCTGTGTCAGTATCGTGGAGCTTGAACTTATTGATTATTTCTGTCTTTCTTTCTTTGTCCAGCACTTTTTTCACCTCCATCTTTTAGAATACGCCTTATGCATAGAATACCGCTGGAGATACGGATATCAAAGCATAAGGTAAATTCGCTATTTTATTTTATCACATAATGTTTCTGTTGTAAAATATTTTTGAAGTTTTTAGCATAATTAATATCTTTAAAAACTTGTTCTTTTAAGGCTTCTAAATTTTGAAATTTAATTTCATCTCTTATTCTTGTTATAAATTCAACTTCTAAATATTTGCCGTATAAATTTTCATTGTAATCTAAAATGTAAGATTCGACAGAAATGTTTTTGCCACCAAAAGTAGGCTTAGAGCCAACATTTGTGACAGCTATATAAAATTTGTCTTCTATTTTTACTCGCGTTACATATACTCCTGCTTTTGGCAAAACCAAATCCCCTGATATTTGCAGATTAGCAGTAGGGAAACCTAATTTTCGCCCAATTTCTTGTCCATGAATCACTTTTCCTCGCAAGGAGAAAAAACGTCCTAATAACTCATTGGCTTTCTCAATTTTACCGGATTTTATTAATTCCCTGATATAGCTGCTGCTTACTACAATACCTTCCCTTATAACTGGCGGGATAACATAAACTTTATATGAATATATTTTGGAATATTTTTTTAATGTATTTACATTCCCTAAAGCTTTGTAGCCAAATCTATAATTATGTCCCACCACTGCTATTTTAATGTTTAATAGCTCTACTAAAATTTTTTTTATAAAATCTTCAGCAGTTAATTTAGAAAAACTTTCAGTAAAGTCAAAAAATATTCCATAATCAAGGTTAAATTGCTTTAAAATTTCTACCTTTTTTTGATAAGTAGTTATAAGCTCTGGTTGCTTGTCAGGGGTTAAAATTTTTGAAGTATGCTGTTTAAAAGTGAAAACAGCACTCGCTAAGTTATTCTCTTTAGAAAGAGCTATTGTTTGCTTAATTAATTCCTGGTGACCTATATGAACTCCATCAAAATTGCCTAAAGCTATTACTTTGGCCTCTTTGTATTTTGATACATTGCTTTCATCAACAATCTGCAAATTATCATTTCCCCCTCAAAGAAGTCTTTTTGGACGGATTTTATTTCGCTCTAAAATCCCAATGCCGAGAAATTTACCATTATTATCATATAACTTCAAAAGTGAAGTTTCAATAGGATATCTATTTTGAATAAATTGGCCTTTTAAAATTTTTTCAGCTTCCATTTTGTTTAATTGTACAGAAGGTAATTCAATAAACTTATCTATTGGCTGCAATAATACTTTCTTTTCCCTTATTTCTTCAAGAGTATAAGCATCTTCTATTTTAAAAGCACCAACCTCTGTTCTTATCAACATAGACATATATCCCGGCATATTTAATTTTTCACATATATCTCTTACTAAAGCTCTCACATAGGTGCCTTTAGAACATTTCACATCTATTAATACTCGATAAGGTGGTTCATACTCAACTAATTCAATATCATATATGGTAACTTCAATAGGTGGAATATCAATTCTTTTACCTTCTCTTGCATATTCGTATAACTTTTTTCCTTTTATTTTCTTTGCAGAATACATTGGAGGAATTTGTTTTATTCTCCTTTTAAATTTATTTAAAACTTGCCTTAATTCTTCTTCTCTCAGAATCCTTACAGGTCCGCTTTTTACAATTTTGCCGCTTTTATCCAAAGTGTCTGTAGTAAAGCCAAAGGTTATTTCAAATCTATATCTTTTATCCTGCTCAAGAAGATAAGAGACAAATTTAGTGGCATTTCCTATACAAACAGGCAGTACTCCTGCTGCATCCGGGTCTAATGTTCCTGTATGGCCCACTTTTCGTATATTATAGATTTTCCTAATAAAATCTACAACATCGTGAGAAGTCATACCAGGGGGTTTTAAAATATTGAGCATTCCCTCCAATTTTTATCCCTCTAATTCTTTGAATATTACCTGTAAAATTTTTTCTTTGGCTTCTTGGATATTTCCTTTGATGATACATCCAGCAGCTCTTACATGGCCTCCACCGCCAAAAATATTTGCAATTTTATTTACATCTATTTTTTCTTTTGACCTTAAACTAATTTTTATCTCTTCTTCTTTTTCAACTAAAAGTACCGCTACTTCTACTCCTTCAATATTTCTAGCATAAGTGATAATATTTTCTATATGTGAAAGGTTTGTGTTTGTTTCTTGGAAGTCCTTTTTTAAAATTTCCATATAAGCAACTCTTCCATCTTTATATAATGTAAGGCTATTTAAGGCTCTTCCTAAAAGTTTTGCTTTGTTGAATTTGAGAGTATTAAAAACTTTATCTCCTATTTCTTTAAATTTAGCGCCATTGTTTATTAAGTCTCCAGCTATTTGATGAGTTATAGAAGTAGTTGATTCGTACATAAATCCACCACTATCTGTCAAAATCGCTGTATAAAGACTTGTAGCTATTTCTTCATCAAATTCTACTCCTAACAATTTAACAATTTGATAGGCTATTTCTGCTGTCGCTGCTGCGTTAGTATCTACATAATTCAATTTGGCATACAAAGTATTTGAAATGTGATGGTCAAT
Source organism: Thermoanaerobacter sp. A7A (assembly GCF_000445185.1). GTDB lineage: Bacteria > Bacillota > Thermoanaerobacteria > Thermoanaerobacterales > Thermoanaerobacteraceae > Thermoanaerobacter. The sequence goes on along the minus strand of NZ_AVAF01000153.1, from coordinate 65,059 downwards.
ATTAATAGTTACAGCAGAAGTTTTTAAAAGTTCTTTGGTACTGCCCAATCTTTCTTCATCAGCACAGTCAAAAATCAAAACCACGTCTGCCTCTTTATAAAATGGTCTTGATATTTTATCTACATTAGGAACAAAGTTGTACATTTCAGGGATTTCGTCTTCTATGAATACATCTACTTCTTTTCCCATTTTTTTTAATACTTTATACATTCCTGTAACAGTGCCTATAGCATCTCCATCGGGTGCAATGTGAGATACTACAATTACACTTTTAGCATCTTTTATGTGATTTATTGCATCAATTAATATCAATTACCATCACCCTCTTGCTTGTTTAGTTCTTTTAATATTTCAGAAATATAGGCTCCGTATTCTATTGATCGATCCAATTCAAAGATAATTTCAGGAGTATATCTCATTTTTATTCTTCTTCCAATTTCGTGTCTGATGTAGCCAGCTGCATTTTTTAGTCCTTCAAAAGTTTCTTGTTTATCTTCTTCACTTCCATAAATACTTACATAAACTTTAGCATATCTCAAATCTTTAGTAACTTCTATGTCAGTTATACTAACCATTGCTTTAATTCTTGGGTCTTTAATTTCTTCTAAAATCATTTTACTTATTTCTCTTTTCATTTCTTCTGAAAGTCGACTATTCCTGTACTGCATTATACTCATCCTTTCAACGAGGAATTTCTTCCATTTGGTAAGCTTCTATTATATCCCCCTCTTTAATGTCATTGAACCTATCTATACCTATACCGCATTCAAATCCTTGTTGTACTTCTCTTACGTCGTCTTTAAACCTCTTTAAAGAAGCAATTTTACCTTCATAAACTACAATACCATCCCTTACTACACGTATATCAGCATTCCTTAAAATCTTACCACTTAACACATAGCATCCAGCTACATTTCCTACACCAGGTACTCTGAAAACAGCTCTAACTTCTGCTCTTCCTAGCTCTACTTCTTTATATTTTGGCTCCAACAGACCTTTCATAGCAGCTTTGATATCTTCAATAGCCTCATATATAATTCGATAAAGCTTTATATCTACCTTTTCTTTTTCTGCGAGATTTTTAGCGTTAGTTTCTGGTCTTACATTGAAACCTATTATTATGGCATTAGAAGCTGATGCAAGCATAACATCCGTTTCTGTTATTGCGCCTACTGCTCCGTGTATCACCTTTATTCTAACTTCTTCGTTGCTTAAGTCTTCAATGGATTTTTTTAGTGCTTCTACTGAACCTTGAACATCCGCTTTTATGATAATATTTAACTCTTTTACACTACCTTCCTGTATTTGACTAAATAAGTCCTCTAATGAAACTTTTTGCTTGCGTTTAAGTTCCATTTCTTTTTGAAGCTCTTTACGTCTTTCTGCTAATTCTCTTGCTTTTTTCTCGTCCTCTACTACTATGAGTTTATCTCCGGCTTCTGGTACTTCAGAAAAGCCCAAAACCTCCACTGGCATAGAAGGTCCTGCTTTTTTAATTCTTCTGCCTTTATCGTCAAACATTGCCCTTACTTTTCCATAAACAGTACCTGCTAAAATAACATCTCCTATTTGCAAAGTTCCATTTTGCACAATGACAGTTGCAACAGGACCCTTTCCTTTTTCTAGCTTTGCTTCTATTATAGTACCTCTTGCTGGCTTATTTGGATTAGCTTTTAAATCTTCCATTTCAGCAACCAGCAAAATCATTTCTAAAAGATTATCTATACCTATATTCTTCTTAGCAGAAACAGGTACACAAATTGTATTTCCTCCCCATTCTTCTGGCACTAAACCTAACTCACTTAGCTCTGTCTTTACCCTATCTGGATTTGCAGTCGGCAAATCTATTTTGTTTATGGCTACAATCATAGGTACATTGGCGGCTTTCACGTGGTTTATTGCTTCTACAGTTTGAGGCATAACACCGTCATCTGCGGCTACTACTAGCACGACAATATCTGTGATGCTGGCTCCTCTTGCTCTCATAGCAGTAAAAGCTTCGTGGCCGGGTGTATCTAAAAAGATAATTTTTTTATCATTTATCTCAACTACAGAAGCTCCTATGTGCTGTGTAATTCCTCCCATTTCTTTCATAGTGACATTTGTATTTCTGATGGCGTCTAATAAAGAAGTTTTACCGTGGTCCACATGTCCCATTACAGTAACAATAGGAGGACGAGGTTGCAAATCTTTTTCATCATCGGGCGTTTCTTCTAATAACATTTCTAATTCATTTTTTACTTCCTCTTTGTCTACTAAAAATCCATATTCTTCAGCAATTTTAGCTGCATTTTCAAAGTCAATTTGTTGATTTACTGTAACCATTATTCCTTTAGCAATTAACTTTTTAATTATTTCTGTAGGATTGACTTTCATTTTTTCTGCTAACTCTTTTACAGTTAAAAACTCTGGAATAGTGATTATTTTAATTTCGTCCTTTTCTTTTTCTTCTGTTAAAACCATTTTTTTGTTATTCTTCTTATTTTTTTTATTACCTTTTTTAAAGCTCTTTTTATAAACTCTTTCTTCTTCTATGTCTTCTAAATTGTCCTCAAATATATCTTCTTCCTTTTGTTGATCGACTTCTTCTGTTTGTTGTGGTTTATCACTTAATAAATCCATTATCAATTCTACTTCTTCATCTTCCAATGTGCTCATATGATTTTTTACTTTTATATCTAAATCATTTAATTTAGAAATAAGGTCTTTACTAGATAAATTTAATTCTTTTGCTAATTCATAAACTCTTGTTTTAGACATATTATTCACCTCCATAATTTTCCTCCTTTGCAGCATCCAATAATACATTTGCTAATCCTTCGTCTGTAATACCAATTACTCCGACCATTTCTCTTCCTATAGCTTTTGCCAATAACTCTTTTGTGGAATATACAATGTAGGGGACTTTATTTCGTTCACACATTGTAGCAAATTTTTTAAAAGTATTTTTTGACACGTCAGTAGCCAATACGACTAAAAAGATTTTCTTAAGTTTAAGGTATTTATCCACACTATAATTGCCAGAGACAAGTTTACCTGCTTTTTTGCTTATTCCGAGCATAGAATGAAATCTGTCATTCTTCATCCTCTATCTCCCTCTTTAGTTGTTCGTAAATTTCATCAGAAATTGGTACTTCTAGCGCTTTTTCTAACCTTTTATTTTTAAAAGCTTTTTCAAGGCAATTTATATCTTTGCAAATATAGCAACCTCTCCCCGGCACTTTACCTGTTAAATCCACTTGTACAACTGAATCTTTTGCACGTCTTACAATGCGTATTAATTCCCTTTTCGGTTTCATCTGCTGACAGCCTAAGCACATTCTCATTGGAACCTTTTTGGTTTTCATCTTTTCACCTCACTTAACTTTTTACCATTGATTCACTTTTTATGTCTATTTTCCAACCTGTGAGCTTTGCCGCCAGCCTCGCATTTTGACCTTCTTTTCCAATTGCTAAAGACAATTGATAATCAGGTACAATTACTCTTGCCACTTTTTCTTTCTCATCTAAAATTTCTATACTTAACGCTTTTGCTGGGCTTAAAGCGTTCATTATAAATTCTTGAGGTTTTGAACTCCATTTGACTATATCTATTTTTTCTCCTTTTAGTTCATTGACAACAGCTTGTACCCTCGCACCTTTATATCCAACACAAGCCCCTACAGGATCTACATTTCCATCTCTGCTAAAAACCGCCATTTTTGTGCGTGAACCAGCTTCTCGAGCAATGCTCCGTATTTCAACTATTCCTTGTTGAATTTCTGGGGATTCCAATTCAAATAATCTTTTTACAAGTCCTGGATGAGAACGAGAAATTAAAATCTGAGGTCCTTTAGTAGTCTTTTTTACTTCCACAATATACACTTTAACTCTGTCTCCTGGTGCAAAAGTTTCCCCTGGAATTTGTTCTGCCGGGCTTAATATAGCTTCAACTCGACCTAAATTAATGAGTACATTCTTTTTATCTACCTTGGTTACAATTCCTGTTACTACTTCTGTTTCTTTGCTCAAAAATTCTTCATAAATCACATTTCTTTCCGCTTCTCTAATCCGTTGAATCACAACTTGTTTTGCGGTTTGTGCTGCAATCCTGCCAAAATTTTTTGGCGTTACTTCTATATCAACTATATCTCCTATCTGATATTTTTTATTTATTTTTCTCGCTTCTTCTAAACTTATTTCTAAGAGGTCATTGTAGACCTCTTCTACTACTGTTTTTTGTGCATAAACTTTTACATCACCTGTTTCTCTGTCCATCACAATTTTAGCATTTTGCGAAGAACCATAATTTTTTTTGTAGGCAGAAACTAAAGCAGCTTCTATTGCTTCAAACATTGTATCTTTTGGTATGCCTTTTTCCTCACAGATAGAATTTAAAGCTTCTATGAATTCTGTATTCATTATTTTATCCTCCCTCCTTAATTTTAAAACTTTATTACTGGTTTAACAAGACTTACATTCTTCATATCAAATTCCTTTCTTTCTCCATTATAGAGAATAATTATTTTATCACCTGTAAACTCTATAAGTTCGCCTTCAAACTTTTTTCTCTTATCAATAGGAGAATATAGGGATATTTCTATTTCTTTTCCTATATTTCTTTCAAAATCGCGTGGTTTTTTAAGAGGTCTATCGAGACCGGGAGAAGATACTTCTAAAATATAACTGTGTTCTATTGGGTCTGCTTCATCTAATCTATCGCTTAAATACTCGCTAACCAGTTGACAATCATCTAAAGTAATACCTCCTTCTTTATCTATATAAACTCTCAAATACCAGTGGCTTCCTTCCTTTTTGTATTCTACATCTACCAGTTCAAAATTATTTTTTTCTAAAATAGGCATTACTAAATCCTTTGCAATTTGTTCTATTTTGGACATATCCTTCTCCTCCTAAAACTTTTATTTTTCATTATATAAACTAAAGAGTGGGAAAACCCACTCTTTGTGCAAAAAATCTATGTTGACATAACAATTATAGCATACACCTTTTACCAACGCAACACTAAAATAAACTTAATTGATTAGATTCTGGCAAATCGGTTAAACATCCATGCTGTTTTAATATTTCTATAACTGTTTTACTGACCTTTGTTCTGTTTCTAAAATCTTCAATAGATAGAAATTTGCCATTTTCTCTTTCTTGTGCAATTGTTTTGGCTGCTTGTATTCCTACTCCTTCTAGAGAATTAAGAGGTGGTAGCAATCCTTTTTCAGTAATCAAAAATTTGACTGCATCAGATTTATATAAATCTACATTTATAAACTTAAATCCTCTTAAGTACATCTCTAAAGCTACTTCTAATACGCTCAAAAGATTTTTTTCTTTAGGACTAGCATTATTTCCTTTAGCTTCTATCTCCTTTATAGCATTTTTTATTCTGTCTTTCCCTTTTAATACAATATCTAAATTAAAGTCATCTGCTCTAACAGTAAAGTAAGTAGCATAAAAGGCTTCTGGATAATGAACTTTAAAATAAGCAATTCGAAATGCCATTATTACATATGCAACGGCATGGGCCTTAGGAAACATATATTTTATTTTTTGGCAAGACTCAATAAACCAATTTGGAACACCGTGTTTTTTCATTTCTTCTATTCCTTCTGGTGTCACACCTTTGCCTTTTCTTACATTTTCCATTATTTTGAAAGACAATTTTTTGTCCATACCTTTGCTTATCAAATAAAGCATTATGTCATCTCTTGTAGATATTACTTCTTTTAATGTAGCTATTCCTTCTCTTATTATGTCCTGAGCATTGTTGAGCCATACATCAGTGCCATGAGAAAGTCCACTTATGCGTACTAGTTCTGCAAAAGTAGTAGGACGAGTGTCAATAAGCATTTGTCTTACAAACTTCGTACCAAACTCAGGTAATCCTAAAGTACCCACAGGAGTATTTAGCTCTTCAGGGTCTATTCCCAATGCTTCTACACTGGTAAATAAACTCATAGTTTTTTTATCATCTAAAGGAATTTCTCTTGCATTAATGCCGGTTAAATCCTCCAGCATTCTTATAACTGTAGGGTCATCATGCCCTAAAATATCCAGTTTTAAAAGCCTTCCGCTTATTGAATGGTAGTCAAAATGAGTTGTTATAACATCGGTGTCTTCTGCATCAGCAGGATGCTGTATTGGAGTAAAGTCATAAATACTCTTGTCTTTTGGCACGACCATTATTCCACCTGGATGTTGCCCTGTAGTTCTTTTTACCCCTGTACAACCTATAGTGAGTCTTTTGATTTCTGATTTATGAACTATTAAATTGCGTTCTTCAAAATATTTTTTTACATATCCATAAGCAGTTTTATCTGCTAAAGTTCCAATAGTACCTGCTCTAAAAACATGGCCTTTTCCGAAAAGTTCTTCTGTATACTTATGAGCAATAGGTTGGTATTCCCCAGAAAAATTAAGGTCTATATCTGGTTCTTTATCCCCTTCAAAACCTAAAAACACTTCAAAAGGTATATCAAAACCATCTTTCCTCATCAAAGTGCCACAGTGAGGACAAGTCTTATCAGGCATGTCCACACCACAACCATAGCTTCCATCAGTTATAAACTCGGAATACTTACAATTTGGGCAAACATAATGAGGCGGCAAAGGATTTACTTCTGTTATTCCGCTCATAGTAGCTACTAAAGAAGAACCTACAGAACCTCTAGAACCAACCAAATACCCATCTTTTAAAGACTTAGATACTAATTTTTGAGCTATAATATACATGACTGCATATCCATTGTTAATTATAGAATTTAATTCTCTATCTAAGCGATTTTGTACTATTTCCGGCAAAGGGTCCCCGTATATTTCATGAGCCTTATCTAAAGTAAGCCTTCTTAATTCTTCTTCAGCTCCTTCTATCACGGGAGGGAATGTTCCATCTGGTATGGGTTTTACTTCTTCTACAAGGTCAGCAATTTTATTAGGATTATCAATTACAATCTCTTTCGCTACTTCTTCCCCTAAATATTCAAATTCTTTTAGCATCTCATCAGTTGTTTTAAAATACAAAGGTGGTTGCCTATCTGCATCCTTATATCCTTTTCCTGCCATTAAAATTTTTCTGTATATATTATCCCATGGATCTAAAAAGTGTACATCTCCTGTTGCTACTACTAATTTATTGTATTCTTTACCTAAAAGGTAAATTTTTCGATTAATTTCTCTTAATTCTTCTACGCTTTTTACTTCTCCTTTTTCAATTAAAAACTCATTATTTCCAACAGGCTGTATTTCTAAATAATCGTAAAAAGAAATAATATTCTCTAGTTTCTTTTCTTCTAAGTTAGATACAATTGCCCTAAAAACTTCCCCTTGTTCACAAGCAGAACCAATGAGAAGGCCTTCTCTCCTACTAATAAGTAAACTTTTTGGAATCCGAGGTGTCCTATGGAAATATTCCAAATTAGACTTAGAAATTATTTCATATAAATTTCTCAGTCCTTTTTGATCTTTTACCAAAATTGTAACATGATAGGCAGGAAGTTTTCGTATGTCAACTTCACTTTCTCTTAATATGGCATTTATATCTTTTGCTTTTTTTACTCCTAATTCTTTTAATCTATCAATAGTTTTTATAAATATTTCAGCTGTAGCTCTAGCATCGTCTACTGCTCTGTGGTGATGTTCCAATTTTACCTGCAAGTGTTCAGACAGTGTATCTAGTTTGTAATTTTTCAAATCTTTATATAAATGCCTACTTAGTTCTAAGGTATCTAAAACCGCATTGTTTACATTTAAATTAAATTTTTTAGCTTTAGATTTTATAAAAGACACATCAAAATTTGCATTATGAGCTACTAAAACACTGTTAGAAGCAAACTCTAAAAATTTAGGTAATATTTCTTCTATAGAAGGAGCATCTTTAACCATAGATTCGTCAATTCCAGTAAGTTTTGTAATAAAAGAAGAAATAGGGATTTGTGGATTAACAAAAGTTTCAAAAGTATCTATTATTTTGCCTTCTTTTATTTTTACTGCACCAATTTCAATTATTTCATCATTTATATTGGAAAGACCCGTCGTCTCTATATCAAAAACAGTAAATTCATCTTCTAAAGTAGCTTCTGTATCTCCTGTTACAATAGGTACACCATCATCCACCAAATAACCTTCTACACCGTATATGACTTTTACACCGTATTTAGAAGATGCTTCCATTGCTTCTGGAAATGCCTGTACAACTGCATGGTCTGTTATAGCAATGGCTTTGTGTCCCCATTTTGCCGCTCTTTTAATCACTTCTGTTGCAGAGGCTACTGCATCCATACTGCTCATTTGCGTGTGTAAGTGAAGTTCCACTCTTTTTTCTTCACTTAAGTCCTTTCTTTCTTTTGGAGATGTTAGCTGAAGGTCTTTTAAACTTATTACTAAGTCTCCTTCATATTTATCGTAGAAAACTTTCCCTCCTAATTTTACAAAACTGCCTACTTGGATATTCTCTTTTAAATAATTATACTTTTCCTCAGTTAAAAAAGCTTTTACAAGTATTGATGAAGTATAATCAGTTATATCAAAAGTCATTAAAATTTTGGACTTTAATTCCTTAAACTCGAGAGAAAAGATTTCACCTTCTATTATTGCTTCTTCTGTTTCTGCAGTGATATTTTTAATGGATATCGCTTCAGCTTTTATTTCCTTTCCTAAAAGTACTTGGGAATCTTCTTTATCCTCAATTTTTTCTGTTGTTTTGCTAGTTTCTTGCTTCTGCCCGCTTTTAGCGATTTCTTCAATATTTTTTATATCTTCTTCCATTATTATTTTTTCCATTGTATCTTCAAACTCTTCTAAAAGGACTAAATTTATTTCTGCTTCAAACCCATATTTATCACTTAAAAATTTCTTAAGAACAAAATCAATTTTATTGCTTTTTATAAATTGATAGACTACTTCGTTTGGAGCTTTAATTATTATCTTTTGATTTTCTGTTACTACATCACAGGTTTTTAAAAAACTAAGAGAAGTGGGATATTCTTCGCTTATTTTTAAAATTATTTCTTCAAAATTATCTACTATGTCTTGAAGATTATTAAATTTTTCTTTTTGTTCTATTACGACTTCTACTTCTTTAATTAAAGGAAATTTATTAAGCAAAAAATCCCGGAAGTTCTTTATTTGAGAACTTGCTTGATTGTTGGAGGATACACTTACAATTAGTTTTCTCTCTTTTTTTAACAGTTTTACTTTTTTTATTTCAATTTCCTGCAGGAAAAATGCTGGAATCATCAAATCCCTCTTTCTAAATCCACATTTTTAGAATATCAAAATACATTTTTAATCGTGCATAAAAGCCTTTAACTAATCCCAGCTTTTCTTCTTTCATGACATGACTCATATTCTCAAGAGGCACATTTACCACTCTTAACTTATTCTTTTCAGCATGTCTATTTAAAGCAATTTCTACTCCGAATCTACTGATTTCCATCTCTTCAATGTTTTCTAAAAATTGCCTCTTTATTGCCCTTTGTCCTGACAAAAAAGGTGCTATTTTTTGTGCAAAATCTGTAGATTTTCTTCCACCAGAAAAAATTCCAATTGTCATATCTGCTTCATTTTTTAATACAGGAGATACGAGATTTACAAAATGTTTTTCAGTAAGTCCAATCAAATCGGCATCTAACATAACAATAATATCACCTTTAGAATTATCTATTCCTGCTTTTAATGCTTTTCCTTTTCCTTGATTTTTTTCTAAATTGACAAGCTTCACATTGTATTTTGATGCTTGTTCTTTTGTATCATCAGTAGAACCATCATTTACAACTATGATTTCATCAATCAGGTCTATTGTTTCTAAGACTGACAAAACTCTCCCAATATTTTTTCCTTCATTAAAAGCTGGGATTACAACAGAAATCATTAAGAATCCTCCTCAAGTAATTTTTCAATTTCTTTCATCAATTCTTCTACTAACTCTTCTTCTTTAACTTTTTTATAAACTTTTCCTTTTTTAAAAACGATTCCTTCTCCATCTCCCCCTGCTATTCCTATATCTGCTTCTTTTGCTTCCCCCGGCCCATTTACAACACATCCCATAACAGCGACCTTTAAAGGCTTTTTAATATTCTTCGTCCTTTTTTCTACTTCTTCTGCTAACTTTATTAAGTTAATTTTTGTTCTGCCGCAGGTAGGACAGGAAATGACTTCGACTCCTTCTTTTAAAAGACCTAAAGAACGTAAAATCTGCTTTCCTACTCTCACCTCATGAACTGGGTCACCCGTTAAAGAAACTCTTATTGTGTCTCCTATTCCTAAATAAAGCAATGTTCCTATTCCTATAGCAGATTTTATAGTACCGGCTTCAATAGTACCCGCTTCCGTTATACCCACGTGCAATGGATAATCCACTTTTGAAGAAGCGAGTTTATAAGCCTCTATAGTAAGGGGTACATTTGTAGTTTTAAGCGAAATAACTATATCATAAAAGCCTAACTTTTCTAAAATTAAAACATTTTTTAAAGCGCTTTCCACAACTGCTTCGGCAGTTACTCCCTTGTATTTATGTAATATTTCTTTTTCTAAAGAACCAGAATTTACACCTATTCTAATAGGAATACCTTTTTCTTTTGCTATTTCTACCACTTTTTTGATATTTTCTTCTCTTCCTATGTTTCCGGGATTAATTCTTATCTTGTCTGCTCCATTTTCAATTGATTTTATAGCTAATCGATAATCAAAATGAATATCTGCTACCAAAGGAATATTTATATTTTTCTTTATTTCTTTTATTGCTTCAGCTGCTTCCATATCCGGAACAGCAACTCTTATAATATCACAGCCTTCAGCTTCTAGTCTTTTTATCTGCTCTATTGTTTTTTCAATATCGTGGGTATCCGTGTTAGTCATAGACTGAACTAAAATTGGATTATTTCCTCCAATTTTTTTATTGCCTATTTTGACTTCGCGAGTAATTTTTCTCATTTTTATCACCTTTTAAAAAATGCGTAGAATATCCCTATAGGTTGCAAAAATCAACAAAGCAATCAACAGTAAAAAACCTAAATAATGAATATAGCCTTCTTTTTCAGGTGGCAATGGTTTACCTCTTACTGCCTCTGCTAACACAAACAAAATCCTTCCACCGTCTAAAGCCGGTAGTGGCAATAGATTAAAAAGGCCTAAATTTACGCTTATAAGAGCGGAAAAAGCTAGTAAATTTATAACACCTGTTTTAGCGACTGTTCCAACAGCTTGAACAATTCCCACAGGTCCCATAATATCATTGACAGAGACTTTTCCGGTTACTAACATTACAAGAGACAAAATAATAAGTTTCGAAAAATATATTGTCTGATTGATGGCAGTTTTAAAGGCAAGAGAGATAGAACGCTCATAGTCTGGAACAATTCCTATCATTACCTTTGAAGCGTTTTTATCAAAAATTGGTTTTACTTGTTTTTGTAAAATTTGATTTCCCCTTTGAATTTCAATTGTCAATACTCGCTCTCCATTAGAACTTATGGCTTTCTCTAACTCCTCCCATGTATTTATTTTTGTATTATTTACCATTACAATTTTGTCCCCCGGCACAATTCCTGCTTTTTCAGCGGGATAGCCTTCCATTACGGATTTTACCTGTGGTATCGGACTTCCTATATTAAAAAATACAATAAAAAGCAATAAAAAAGCTAATAATATATTCATTAAAGGACCTGCAGCAAAGACAGCTAACCTTACAGGCCAAGGCTTATTTACTATAGCCCGCGGGTCATTAGATTTTTCATCTTCACCTTCTAAAGCAACATAACCACCGAATAGCAATGCTCTAAAAGAATACTCTGTTTCTCCGTATTTCTTCTTAAAAAGTCGTGGACCAAAGCCAATAGAAAATTCATTTACTCTAGCTCCAGAAAGTTTTGCAACGATAAAATGTCCAAATTCGTGAAACATTACTAAAACGCTTAAAACAATTATACTTATCAATATTGTCAAAATGTATCACCTCATATATTTTTTTGCTATTTTTTCCTTAACCTCTTTATCCACATTTATTATATCATCTAAAGTGGGATTTTGTATATTATTATGTTCTTTCATACTCTCCTCTATGATTTCAGCTATTTGTAAAAATTCTATTTTTTTATTTAAAAACAGTGACACAGCTATTTCATCAGCCGCATTTAACACTGTAGTCATCGTGCCGCCAATTTTTAAAGCCTCATATGCCAACGACAAACATCTAAAAGTTTCTAAATCGGGTTTTTCAAAAGTTAGTTGAGTTGTAAGAGAAAAATCTAAAAAATTTATTCCATTTATGTAATTGCGAGTAGGATAATTTAATGCATACTGAATAGGTATCCTCATATCGGCAGCAGCCAATTGTGCAATTACACTACCATCTATATATTCTACCATTGAGTGAATTATACTCTGGGGATGCACAATCACATCAATTTTATCTTCAGAAATGTCAAAAAGCCATTTTGCTTCTATTACTTCAAACCCTTTATTCATTAAAGTGGCAGAATCTATCGTGATTTTTTTCCCCATTTTCCAATTAGGATGATTTAGAGCCTCATTTACAGTTACTTTTCTCAAATCTTCTTTTTTCTTCCCCCTAAAAGGACCTCCAGAGGCTGTTAAAATCAATCGAGATACTTCTTTTTTGTCATTTCCTCTTAAACATTGGAGTATAGCAGAGTGTTCACTATCTACAGGTAAAAGAGTTATATCCTTCTTTTTTACCAAATCCATCACAATTTGTCCAGCTGTTACAAGTACTTCTTTATTCGCTAAAGCGATATCTTTTCCCCTCTGGATAGCTGTAACTGTTGGAATAAGGCCAGCAATCCCTTCTACAGCTACCACCACTAAATCGGCATCGTACTTCACAATTTCTTGAAGCCCTTTGCTGCCAGTTAGAATTTCGACATTTTTTTTTAGATTCTCCCTTAATTGGTTAGCTTTATCTTCATCTTTTACTGCTACAACTTTAGGATTAAATTCTCTAATTTGTTTCGATAAAAGTTCTACATTGTTATAAGCTGTAAGTCCTACTATTTCAAAATTTTCTCTAAAATTTTTTATTACGTCTAATGTTTGTGTACCTATAGAACCAGTTGAGCCGAGAATTATTACCTTTTTCATGAAGTACATCCCTTTCTAAATTAAGTACTGAAAAATAAAGTATATGAAAGGAGAAACAAATAAAATACTATCAAATCTATCTAAAATTCCTCCATGGCCAGGAATTGTATTCCCAAAATCTTTAATGTAACAATTTCTTTTTATAAAGGAAGCAATTAAATCTCCACATTGAGCGATTATACTTCCCAATAAGCCTATAATTACAGAAAGATATATACTGACATTCGATTGAGGAAATAGCCAAGCAAATACAGCACAGCTGATGGTAGAGCCTATGATTCCTCCAATCCCTCCTTCTATCGTCTTTTTGGGACTGATTGTAGGAGCAAGTTTGTGCTTTCCAAAAAATCTACCGGTAAAATAGGCAAAAGTATCCGTCATCCAAGAGACTATAAAAACAAACCATACTATGTACATTCCTTCAGGCATTTCTCTAAGTTTTTGTATGTACAAAAAGAAAAGAGGTATATAAATGATTCCCATCAAAGTCAAAGCGTAATCTTTGAGATTATATTTTTTATTAGTTAAAAACAGCAAAAAAAGCATCATTGTGATTATAACTAATACATCTACTTTTGCGATTTTACTTTCTAAAAAATATAAAAGGATTGCTGACAAATATCCAAAAATTTTTACAGGCCGTACCCCAATATTTTTTATAGCATTATAAAATTCATTAAGTCCTAATATGCTTACTAAAACTAATGCAATTTTAAGCATATTCCCCCCTTTTATTAAAATGAAAAATAAAATTGGCAAGCCTACTATCGCACTTATAACTCTTGTTTTTAGCATATTTATTTACCACTCCTTACTATACTCCCCCAAATCTTCTTTGGCGAGTTTGGTAATACAATATTGCTTCAATAAGATGTTCTTTGCCAAAATCCGGCCACAGTACCTCTGTAAACCAAAGCTCAGAATAAGCAGATTGCCATAATAAGAAATTGCTCAATCTTTTTTCTCCACTTGTTCTTATTATAAGATCTGGATCTGGCTGGTTTTTAGTATACAAATTTTCACTTATAGTTTGTTCTGTAATTTCCTCAATGGACAATTCTTTATTTAAAATCTTTGTGCAAATTTTTTTCACAGCCTTTACTATTTCATCTCTTCCGCCATAATTTAACGCTATATTAAGTACAAGTCCAGAGTTGTTTTTTGTTACATTTTGCGCCCTCTCTATTTCAATTTTACACTTCTGTGGTAAAACGGAAATATCCCCTATAAAGTTAATCAATACATTATTTTTGTTCAATTCGTCTATTTCTTTAGAAAGAAATTCAACGAGTAAATCCATTAAAAAATTTACTTCTTCTTTAGGTCTTTTCCAGTTTTCGGTTGAAAAAGCGTACAAAGTTAAATATTTTATCCCTAATTCTCTAGAGGCTTTTACAACCTCTCTTACAGCATTAACACCAGCTTTATGGCCATAAAATCTCATCATCCCTCTTTTTTGAGCCCATCTTCCATTTCCGTCCATGATAATCCCTATGTGAATAGGCAATTTATTTTTATCAATCTTGTCACTCAAATCTCTATTTTTTTGTCTAAAAAACACCATTTATTTTCCTCCTCATTTTATAAGGGCGCCCCCTCGTCAGAGGGGGATTAAATTCTAATAACAGTAATTTCAAGAATGTTATTTTGTTCTTTTATCCTGGCAACTTTTAAACGAGAACCCTCATATTTAAAAATAGATTTTGTCTCTACAACGTTAAATTTTAAGTCCTTAGGTAATTTTTCTATTATTTTATGTAAATCCATCCCTATAAAATTATTATAATAATCTGTCAAATTTCCATTATCTCCTTTTCTTTAGCTTCCACCACTTTGTCTATCTCTTTAATATATTTGTCGGTTAATTTTTGAATTTCTTCTTCTCTCTTTTTTCTTTCATCTTCCGAAATTTCGCCGTTTTTTTCCATCTTTTTTACAGCATCATTAGCATCTCTTCTTATTTGCCTTACTGCTACTTTTGCCTCTTCTGCTTTTTTATGAACTAACTTTACCAATTCTTTTCTTCTTTCTTCAGTCAATTCAGGAAAAACTAATCTTAACACTTTACCGTCAGAAACTGGATTAATTCCTAAATCTGATTTCTGTATTGCTTTTTCAATATCGCTTATTTTTGAAACATCCCACGGTTGTACAACTAGTACTCTTGGCTCCGGAGCTGTAATGGTGGCTAATCTGTTAAGAGGAGTTGGAGTACCATAATAATCTACCATAATTCGGTCAAGTAGTGCAGGATTTGCTCTACCTGCTCTTATAGCAGCTAATTCGTTTTTTAAAACGCTCAAAGATTTTTGCATTTTTTCTTCGCTAGCTTTTAAATAATCACTCATACTTAAACCTCCTTCACTATTGTACCAATATCTTTTCCTGTTACTACTTTCTTTATATTTCCGTAGGTAGTAAGGTCAAAAACTATGATTGGTATTTTATTGTCCATGCATAAAGAAGTTGCTGTTGAATCCATTACTCCTAAACCTTTGTTTAAAACATCTAAATAAGATAATTCTTTAAATTTTACAGCGTCTTTGTATTTATTTGGGTCTTTGTCATAGACTCCATCTACTTTTTTAGCTAATAGTATGACCTCCGCATCTATTTCTGCTGCTCTTAATGAAGCAGCAGTATCAGTTGAAAAGAAGGGATTCCCTGTCCCAGCAGCAAATATAACAACTCGTCCTTTTTCTAAGTGTCTTATTGCTCTTCTGCGTATATAGGGTTCTGCAATTGCTCTCATCTCAATAGCAGTCTGAACTCTTGTAGGAACTCCCCGTTGCTCTAAAGCATCTTGCAGTGCAAGAGCATTAATTACAGTCGCAAGCATTCCCATGTGGTCTGCAGTAGTTCTGTCCATCCCAATACCTTCTCTTCCACGCCATATATTTCCTCCGCCAACTACAAGACCAATTTGAACTCCCATTTCTTTCACTTCTTTTATCTCGTCTGCTATTCGATTAACTGTGTCAAAATCGATTCCAAATCCTTTATTTCCTGCCAAAGCTTCTCCTGAGATTTTCAGAACTACTCGCTTGTAAACAACTGACGACACAATAACACCCCATTCTTATAAGTTCTATAAAAATTTTGAAAATCCTTCTTAATCTTTTAAGTAATTTATAAAAATGGGACACAACCGTGTCCCTATGTGGTTGCCTATTTAATTTTATTACTCATTTGAGGAAGTTTCAATACCTTCTCCTCTTTCAAATCTGACAAATCTTCTTATTACAATGTTTTCTCCTAATTTTGCAATCGTCTCATTTAACAAATCTTTCACTGTTTTTTCTGGGTCTCTAATGTATTCTTGTTCTAACAAGCAATTCTCTTTATAAAATTTTTCAATACGTCCTTCAACTATTCTATCTACGACATTTTGTGGTTTCCCTTCATTTAACGCCTGTGCTTTTAAAATTTCTCTTTCTTTTTCCAAAACAGCTTGTGGCACATCTTCACGAGAAATATACTTTGGATTTGCGGCAGCAATTTGCATGCATATTTCTTTAACAAAATTTTTAAATTCATCAGTATTTGCAACAAAATCTGTCTCACAATTTACTTCTACTAAAACCCCTATTCTTCCACCACTGTGTATGTAGGCATCAACTAAGCCTTCATTAGCAACTCTACCTGCTTTTTTAGCAGCAGCAGCCAATCCTTTCTCTCTTAAAATATCTATGGCCTTTTCCATATCTCCATTTGCTTCCATTAAAGCTTTTTTACAATCCATCATTCCAGCGCCAGTTCGTTCTCTTAATTCTTTAACAGCTTGTGCTGATATCATTAGAAAAACCTCCTTAGATAATGATAAATGATATACAATAGTGGTAAGGAGCTTTGCCTTTTTCCTTACCACTAGACCAAAATTTTCACTCTTCTGAAGCAGCAAATTGTTCGCCTTGATTGCCTTCAATCACTGCATCTGCAATCTTTGAAGTAATAAGCTTGACAGCTCTTATAGCATCATCATTTCCTGGAATAGGATAATCGATTAGCTCAGGATCGCAATTGGTATCTACAATAGCTACAATTGGTATTTCCAAGCTTCGAGCTTCTGCCACAGCGATAGCTTCTTTTTTGGGGTCAACTATGAATAAAGCAGAAGGCAGAGACTGCATATTCTCTATTCCACCCAAAAATTTCTGCAATCTTTCCTTTTCTTTCCTAAGTTTTATTACCTCTTTTTTAGGAAGAACATCAAAAGTTCCATCTTCCTCCATTTTTTTGAGTTCTTTTAATCGTTGAATTCTTCCTCTAATTGTTTTAAAATTAGTTAGGGTTCCACCTAACCATCTTTGATTTACATAAAACATACCACATCTTTCTGCTTCTTCCTTAATAGAATCCTGAGCCTGTTTCTTGGTCCCAACAAAAAGAATAGTGCCTCCTTCCATGGCCAACTTTTTGACAAATTCATAAGCTTGTTCCAGTTTTTCTACCGTTTGTTGTAAATCAATGATGTAAATTCCATTTCTTTCTGTAAAAATATAAGGAGCCATTTTAGGGTTCCATCTTCTTGTTTGATGACCAAAATGTACCCCTGCCTCTAATAACTGCTTCATTGAAATTACCGACATACATCCACCTCCTATGGTTATTCCTCCGCCTAAATCCTCTTGCAAAAAGACCTTTTCAGGCACCCTTTTTGCAATCATTAGGCGTGTGTTATTGACTGACAATGAATACTATATTATATATTTTGCTAAATGTCAATATATTATCACACTTTTATGTCTAGATGGCCTATGTTTTTTTTACGTTTTTTATCCTTATCTTTTTCCTGCTTATTTTTTTGTTCAGAGTTTCGACGATCTTTTATAAGAGTTTTTTCTGTTTTCTCGAGTTCATTAGGCTTTGTCTTCTTTATTTCATTTTCTCTATTAGAAAGGGTTGTTATTTGCTGAGAATAAATGACAGGCTTTTGAAGGTCAATTTGTTTCAAATTTCCTACCTCTACAGTACGGGGTAGAATAGATTTTAAATCAATAGGGGCATTGGAGGACATAAAATTCATCTCCTTATTTTAGAGGAAAAAATTTTATTTCTTCCTCATTTTTTATAAACATAGCATATTTAATAGGTTCTTGTATTTTTAAAGTCACGTCATCAATGACGAGTTTAGTTCCTGGAAATATTGTATCAAAAACTTTTATAATTCCAATACTAGAACTTTTTATTTCCTCCTTTAAAGAATTTAATTCCTCACTTAGACGATGATTTAGAGAAATTAAATCTTGGAAAGATTTTTTAGCTTTATGATAAATCTCTTCTTTATCAGGAGGTAAGTTTTCGATTTTTTCTATGTACTTAAGAATTTTTCCTATTTTTTCTAATTGGGCATTGTTTTGTTCTATTTGACAAGTTAATTCCGCTATTTTCAGTCTCTTTTGAGGCAGTATACCTACTTGTAATTCTGTATACGTTCCCATTTTTGAACCAATATTTGCCGCTGAAATTTCTCTTGCAGCTACAATTTTACTGCCAATAATTTGGCTTTTATTTCCTAAAAGTTTTACACTTCCTCCTGCTTTTACATCGCAATAAATTATCGCTTCACTGTATATATCTTCTCCGGCTTCTACACTGCAGTTTTGTAAATACTTTGCTGTAATATTTCCTTCTGCAATAATTTTTGCCCTTCCAGCGCCCTGTACTCCTTTATGAATACTGATATTCCCTTTTGCTATTATAGTCGCTGCTTCCACTACTCCAAAAATTTCTATATTACCTTCACTTTCAACAGTAAAACCTGATTTAACATTTCCGGTAATTTTTACACTTGCTACCGTTTTTATGTTTCCTACAGAAGTGTCGACTTCTTTTACTTCCAAAAGAGTATGTACTTCTATTTTGTTGTTTAAAACCACGATATGACCATCTACAGAAGCTACAAGCTTATCATCATCAATATAAGTATTTTTCCCAAGAGGAAGTCTTACATCTTTCCCGCCTAGAGCATCAACTTTTTGTCCAAAAACATTAATTCCTGGTTGTCCTGCGGTAGGATTTATTTTTCGAGCTATTATTTGGCCTTTTTTAACGTTTTTAAACAAGTCTAAATTTTTATAATCTACACTTCCATCCTCCAAAATTTTTGGGGTTGCAGCCTTTTCTACGTCTATCTCAAAAATTATCTTTCCATCTTCTCCATTTATAGGCTTTTTACCTTCTGCAATTAATACACCTTTTGCATTTTTCAAATCTTTACAAATATTATCTATAACATCAAATTTTACTCCATATACTATATTATGTTTCGAGATTTCTTGTAATAAAACCTCTTTATTAATACTAATACCATTGGGGTCTTCAATTAAAGTCAAATAGGCTTGTTGTTTATCTCTCGATACGTCAATAAGTACTTTGTACTTTTTTTCATCCATTTTAAAGCCCCCATTTTAAAAGTATCCACTTAATATCTCCCTTATCCTTTTGATAGCTTTTGTATGAATTTGTGATATTCTAGATTCTGTTAAATTTAAAATTTTGCTTATGTCTTTGTAGTTTAAATCTTCATAATAATACAATGTTATTACTAATCTTTCTTTATCTGGTAAATTTTTAATAGCATTTGCTAGTTTTCTTTTCAGTTCTTTGTATAATACTTCCTCTTCTGGGTTTTTTAATTCGACGTCTGAAATAGCATGTAACTTAAAATTATTTTCAATAGCTTCCTCTAAAGAATTAACATTAGAAACATTGATATAGCTTAAAGTCTTTAAAACATCTGTTTCATTTAAGCCGCAAGCTTCTGTTATTTCTTCAACTGTAGGTTCTCTATTATATTTTTGTTGAAGTGTTTCTACGGTTTCTTCTATTTTTTTGTACTTCTTTTTGAGGCTTCGAGGCATCCAATCTTTTCTTCGCAAATAGTCTATTATTTCTCCTCTTATTCTTAAAGTAGCGTAAGTTTCAAATTTTACACCTTTACTAGGCTGATATTTTTCAATTGCATCGATAAGGCCAATTACTCCTTGATTTATTAAGTCTTCATACTCAGATTGAGTAATATCAGAAATGATGAGTTTTTTGACAATATGTTTGACAAGCGGCATATACTTGATTATTATTTCATTTCGTAGATTTGGGTCTTTACTAGAATTATAAGTTTTCCATATATCCTCCTCCACTAATGCCATACAAAATTCCCCCAATTTTTAAATATATTTTATTCCATAACCAATAGTTTTAACTAATAGTCTTCCATCCTCAGAATAAAACTCAATAGTTCTTCCATAATTTCCACCTATATCTTCCGCAACGACCGGTATACCAAGTTTTCCTAGTACTTCTTTAGTAGCAACTGCATTTCTTTCTCCTATGTTCATAATGTCAGAATTTATCTTCGAAGAAAACATTTGCGCTCCTCCAGCAATTTTACTAATTAACCTTTTAGGATTAGCGCCCAATTTTACCATCTCTTCAATCAAAACTTGGATACCGGTATCGGCAAACTTAAGTTTATTAGAATTATCAGATATTTTGTTACTATAAGGTAACATAATATGTACCAGACCTGATATTTTTGTAATTGGGTCATAAAGAACAATTCCGACACAAGACCCCAGCCCAATAGTTGTAAGAATTCCTGGGCTTTGTGTGACCTTTGCATCTGCCATTCCAACCCTATAAATCTTATTTTCCATTCACTTCAACTCCAAGCGCTTTTAGTATTAAATCAAAAGAGTTAATATCTGGTATTAAGAAGAAATCACCTTTTATAAGTTTTTCTCCCTCTATAAATTGGGTCTCAATAAACAAAATCTTATCAGAAATTTCTCCGTATTTAATAGCCGGAACACTCAAAATTGCTCCTGCCATGTCTATACTTATTGCGGGAGGTGAAATTTTCATATTTAAAGAAGTAAGAGTAGATAATGAGGCTACATAGCTACCTGCCATAATATTTCCTATTTCCTCTAAAGCGGATTTTTCTAACTCATCAAATTCTTCTTTTACTTCCAATCCCATGAGGCTCCAAATAAGAGAAGCAGCGCTTTTTATATCAAGTGCAAAAAGAATATTACCATTTACATCTCCATCTAGATCGAAATAAATACCAACAATGATCGTATCAGCAGAGCCAAAGATATCTGATACTTCTTGAAAATCTAGAATTTTTACCTTTGGCACTTGCATGTCCACTTTTTTGCCAATCATTGTTGAAAGAGCAGTTATAGCATTTCCTGCTCCAATATTTCCTAATTCTTTTAAAATGTCTAAGTACATTTCATTTAATCGGCTAATATCCACATTTCTCACACCCTGACATCTAATAATTTTTTTAAATCTAAAATGAGAAATACCTTATCTTTAATTTTTCCTACTTTGCTGACGAATTTTCCAAATTCATCAGAAGCCTCATTAAAAACCAGGTTATCAATATTTTCTTCCGCAATATCAACCACTTCATTAGCATTATCTACAATCATGCCTACTAACATATCGTAAGCCTTTAAAACCACAATTCTTGTATCTTCATCATACTCTTTTTCAACTAAACCCAATTTTACTCTTAAAGAAATCACAGGAATTATTTCGCCTCTTAAATTTATAACGCCTTTTACATGACTTTCAGTCTGAGGAACTCTTGTTATAGGCATTACTTTTTCTATAGTCTGCACTTTTTCTATGTTTATTGCATATTCTTCCTCATCAATTTTGGCGATAACATATAGGCTCAAAGTTCTCCCTCCCTGTTAAAACAAATTGTTGGCATCGACAATTAAGGCCACTTGGCCATCTCCCAATATTGTAGCTCCTGCAATAACTTTGACATTAGAAAGATACTTCCCTAATGGTTTTATGACTATCTCTTGCTGACCAATTAATTCATCTACAGTACAACATGCTAAATTTTCGCCTTTTTTGATAATTACACACACCAAATTTCCATTGTCAGAAGTCTTTTTGGTTTCTAATACTTCATTTAATCTTATTATTGGAATTACCTTTCCTCTAAAAAGAACTACTTCCTTCCCTTGAACATTGTGTATTTCATCCTCTTTTTTATGAACTATTTCTGAAATTGAATTAAGGGGAATTGCAAATTTTTCATCTCCCACTTTTACTAATAAAGCTTGTATAATTGCTAAAGTAAGAGGAAGTTTAATTATAAATTTTGTTCCCTTATCTATTTCTGATAATATTTCAATTGAGCCGTTTAAAGATTCGATTTTATTTTTTACTACATCTAATCCTACGCCTCTGCCAGAAATATCTGTAACTTTGTCAGCAGTGCTAAAACCTGGCCTAAATAAAAGGTCTAAAATTTTATCTTTAGAAAGCTCATTTACTTGCTCAGCGGTGTAAATGCCTTTCTCTACTGCTTTTGCTTTGACTTTTTCTATATCAATTCCTCTTCCATCATCACTAACTTCTATTATGACATTATTACCTTCATGATAAGCTCTCAAATTAATAGTACCTTGTTCTGGTTTCCCCTTTTGCAACCTTTCTTGTGGCATTTCGATACCATGATCGATAGAATTTCTTATGAGGTGAATTAAAGGGTCACCGATTTCATCTATAACAGTTCTATCTACTTCTGTATCTTGTCCATACATATTGAGAATAATTTTTTTGCCTAACTCGTAAGATAAATCCCTTACCATCCTTGGAAACCTATTGAATACTCTTTCAACCGGTACCATTCTTACCTTCATAACAGCATCATGTAAATTAGTAGTTATTCTTTCGAGATATTCAATAGCACTTGCAGTTTCAGAGTTTCTGTTATCTGCCTCTAATCCCTCAAGGCGGGTTTTTATGATTATAAGTTCACTTACTAAATTCATTAAATTATCCAATCTGTCTATATCTACTCTTACACTTTTTGAAGTTTTATTATTGCTTTGAGATTTTTTTATGTTCTCAAAACTTTGAGATTGTGAAGAAGATACCTCTTTGACAAATCTTTCCCCTTCTTTATTTAAATCAATGTTTATTAGTTCCACTTCCACGTTGTTGACCTCAGCAATATACAATAATCTTTTTTCAATACTTTCTTTATCCTCTTTTGTAATGATGTGAACAGTGAAACTATCCTCAAATTTTTCATCTTCAATGTCTTCTACAGAGGGAGAAGAATTTATTATGTCTCCTATTTCATCTAAACTATTAAATATTATAAAAGCACGAGCGGATTTCATAACACACCCTTTGTCAATATGTACTGTTATTTTATAGGCTTTGTAATTATCTTTTGCTGCCTCTCTTATTATATCTTCTTCGTATACATTTAGTAGAGTATCGCTCCCAGAAGCATTATTTTCCTTTTGTACAATATTTTCTTTGTTTCCAGATTTAGAACTCACACCCGAAAGTAAAAATATCAACTCATCAACAGATACATTATCTTCTCCTGTTTGTGATATTGAATCCAGCATCTCACTTAAGGTATCTACACACTTAAAGAGAATATCCATGATGGGATGAGAAATGTTTAATTCGCCATTTTTTACCTCTTGTAATACATCCTCCATTTTATGAGCTAATTTATTCATGTTTTCAAAGCCCATAGTAGCAGCCATGCCTTTTAAAGTATGGGCAGACCTAAAAATCTCATCGATTACTTGCCTATTTTCAGGGTCATTTTCCAAAAGCAATAAATTGCTATTTAAATTTTCTATATGCTCTTGTGATTCTTCAATAAATATATCGATGTATTGATTATTTTCCATAAAATTCCCTCACCTTCTCAATTATTTCTACTGGAATTTTATCCAAAGGAAGAACTTTATCAACAAATCCTGTTTTTATAGCATTGTAAGGCATTCCTTTTGCCAAAGAAGAATCAATATCCTGACATATAATAAAGCTTCCTTTCTCTTTTAAATATTTGAGTCCTTTTGAACCATCACTTCCCATACCTGTCAAAATAACAGCTATTATGCAAGCATTTATTTGGGAAGCACTTATGAAAGTAGCATCAATGGAAGGTTTATAAACAGATTCAAAATCAGTAGAAAGTTTAATTTTTACTTTATCATTCTCTTCAATTAATAATAAATTTTTATCGCCAGGTGCGATATAAGCTACATTTTTCAAAATTTCCTCTCCATCTACTGCTTCTTTTACTTTGAGATTACAACTTTGGTCTAATCTTTCTGCCATCATTTTAGTAAACTTTTCTGGCATATGTTGTACTACAATTACTGAAGCAAAAAGGTCCTTTGGTAAATTTGTCAATATATATTGCAGTGCTTTAGGCCCCCCAGTAGAAGCCCCAATTATAACAAGACAATCATTTCTCATAAATCATTCAATCCCTTTTTGTCTACTTTTTCTCTGTTCTTCAAAGATATAGCTTATAATCTTTTCTCTTACTTTTTCATCAATGTCCACATAACAAATACCAACTTCATATCCTTTTTCTAATGATTCATCATATCTCACTACTTTTCCGCTTACTGTTATCTCCTGATCTAATGTAAAAACACAATTTATGATAGTCCCTACCTCTAATTTTTTATCTACCTTACATTTTAATCCTCCACCACTTATATCTTGAATAAGGCCTTTATAAACTTTATCTTCTTCTTCACTAATGGTATAAGTAAATGGAATCACCTTCTCTAGTCTAAAATACTGTCTCCTTTGTAATCTTTCCACATTGCTTATAGGCATTATCTCTAAAAGAGCAAGTTTTCCAGAAAATCTATTTAGAACCTTAGCATAAAAGGTAAATAAACCTTGTTTTGTAAAATAAATTACTTGAACTATTGAACCTATTCTCACAGGAACTAAATGACCACTGTATACTGGAGTATCAATTAATATAGTCCCATTTTTAGAAATATCTTGTACTTGAGATGAGTACATGGTTTTACCATTGTTCAAACCTATCCTCAATTTTTGCCCCGGTAGTAAATTTATTTCATTCATTTAAATCCTCCTCTATTGATAAGTCTAGAAAAAATACCCCACAACCCCTTATTTTCTACAGGAGGAGGTTGATTAGCAATTTGAGCTGCAATTTGTAATATCTTTTTTGAGGTTTTACTATTTTCATATTTAAGGACAATGGGATTTTGCTCAATTATACACTCCATCATCTTTTCGTCATTTTCTAAATACCCTAAATCAATCAAAGATACACCTAAATAGTTTTT
Source organism: Thermoanaerobacter sp. A7A (assembly GCF_000445185.1). Taxonomy (GTDB): domain Bacteria; phylum Bacillota; class Thermoanaerobacteria; order Thermoanaerobacterales; family Thermoanaerobacteraceae; genus Thermoanaerobacter. Next base: position 39,845 of record NZ_AVAF01000153.1, on the reverse strand, counting down.
AACTACTGTTTCAAACCTATCGTAAATTTTTCTGTATTCACCAAAATTTTTTACTCTATTTATCACTACATTAATTTTTTTGCTTTCACCTACCAGCGAATACTTAGTGAGAGTATAAGCATCCATAATAGACGTTGGTTCAGGAGTTACTATCAGTAAAACTTCATCGGCTGCTTTTAAAAAATTGCTAACTACGTTATTGAGGCCTGCACCCGTATCTATAATAATAAAATCGGAATAATAGTCTAAAATTTTAATGTTGTTTAGAAAAAGACTTAAATCTACTCCTTCTTTAATAAGGTTGAAGTCTCCACCAGAAGATATGTATTTTACACCTAAAGGCCCTTCATTTATAACTTCTGTTATCATTTTGTTGTTGTACAAAACATCTAATAAAGTATACTTAGAAGTAACTCCTAATTCAATTTCAACATTTGAAAATCCCAAATCTGCATCAATAATCGTAACATTATAGCCCAATTTTTTAAGTCCCAAAGAAAGATTTACTGAGATACATGTTTTACCAATTCCGCCTTTTCCACCTGTAATTGTAATAACCCTGCTTTTTTTTATCTTCTTCTTTTGGGAAACCAATTTTCTTAAACTTTCAGCCTGGTCCATCATACACTAATTCCCCTTTACTATGCTTAAGACGATAATTTCGCTTTCTGCTAAAGTTATATCATCAGGAACAATTTGTCCATTTGTAAAATAAGAAATTGGTCGCCCTGAATAGTAAACAGCGTTTAAAATAGAACTATAATTATCAGTTTCATCTAATTTAGTAAAAATTAACTTATAATTTCCTGCAAATTCATATCTTTCTATTACTTCTTTTAAATCTTCCGATTTAGTTGTAGCACTCAAGCATAAAAAAGTTTCATCACAGTTTGCATATTTGATAAAAGTTTTTAATTCACTTATTCGCTTTTCATCTTTATGGCTTCTTCCAGCTGTATCTATTAAAACTACATCGTACTTTTCAAACTCTGGCTGAAGTTTATGAAGTTCAAAAATATTATTTACTACTCTTACTGGCACTCCTAAAATTTCTCCATAGGTTTTCAACTGGTCTACCGCCGCTATTCTGAAAATGTCTGCTGTAACGAGCATTATTTTTTTACCTTCATTCAATATCAAATTAGAAGCAATTTTTGCAATGGTTGTAGTTTTCCCCACTCCAGTAGGTCCAATGAACAAAATTTTTTTGCTTTTTTCAGAATTCAATTTTTGAGGAGGTCCCATAAAAGCATCTATTCGTTCCTTTAAAATTTTTATTCCTTTATTATCAAGTTCATCAATTCCTTCCCCCAATAACTGAGACACTTCCTTTTCTATTCCATAATCTATTAATTTAGAAATTAAATTTTTATCCCTAGCTTCTGTAACCGTTCCATTTTTATTGATAGTTATAGTTTTAATTAGATTTTTAAGTTCGTTTATATCATTTTTTGTAATATTTTCCTTAGGGATTACCGGTGGGTAATCTTCTACTGCTGCTATTACTTCCACTTTACTCTTCTTAAAAAGTCCTATGATCCCTCTTTCTTTAATTCTGTTCTGATGAAGTATTACAGCGTTACTTCCCATTTCCGCTTTTATCATTCGTAAAGCTTCTTGATAGTCATTAGCGATATATTTTTTAACTTTCATTTAATCTCACCGTCCCCACCGATGTAACTTCAATATTTGGTAAAAGCTCATTATATGACAAAACAACAATATCGGGAGAAATTTGTTCTACTAACTTCCTGAGATAAAATCGAGTTACAGGCGCTGTCAGAATTACAGGTTGTCCACCTTTTAAAGTTACCTTTTTTACTAATTCATGGATACTTTTTAAAACCCTTTGCGCCAAAGAAGGCTCCAATGCTAAATAAGAACCATGTTCTGTCTGAGTTATACTGGAGGATATTAACTGTTCAACACTTGGATCTAACGTTATAACTTCAATCTTACCACCTGCAGCATATTTACTGGAAATAGCACGAGCTAAAGCCTGTCTTACATACTCTGTTAAAACATCTGTATCTCGGATAATAGGAGCATAATCTGCTAAAGTCTCCAATATTGTAACTAAATCTCTGATAGATAACCCCTCTCTTAAAAGGTTAGAAAGTACTTTCTCTATTTCACCTATTGTTAAAATCTTAGGTACTAATTCTTCTATTAATGCAGGATTCGTCGCTTTTATATTGTCAATTAAACTCTGTACTTCTTGCCTTCCTAAAAGTTCATGGGCATGCTGTTTTATAATATGAGTGAGGTGTGTAGCAATAACAGAAGGAACATCTACTACTGTATATCCCCTTGCTTCTGCTTTTGACTTTTCGTTTTCATCTATCCAAATTGCAGGTAATCCAAAAGCTGGTTCTCTTTCTCGAATTCCAGAAATATCTTCATCTATTTCTCCTGCTGTCATAGCCATATACCTATCAATATATACCTTGCCTCTGGCAATTTCATTCCCTCTAATTTTTATAACATATTCATTAGGCTTTAATTGAATATTATCTCTTAAACGAATCATTGGGACCACAATACCCAAATCAAGAGCAATTTGTCTTCTTATCATGACAATCCTATCTAATAATTCTCCACTTGCAAGAGGAATCAATTCATAGCCAAATTCCAGTTCAATAGGGTCAATTTGCAATAATTCATATACTTTCTTAGGATCTCTTATATTCTCTAACTCTTTTATGTTTTCTTCTTGTTCTTCTTCTTTTACTGTTACTTTTTGAGTCCCTGCAAATCCAAGATATGCAAACAATGAACCCATTAAGATAAGTGGAAGTTTAGGTAAAAGAGGTACTAATACCAGTGCAAAGAGCAATCCAGCTGCTATTTTTAAAATTCTAGGCTGATTGAAGAGCTGCTTTATTACATCCCCTCCTAAATTTGACTCAGAAGCTGAACGAGTAACAATCATTCCAGTAGCCAGTTGATATCAAAAGTGCTGGTATTTGATTTACTAAACCCTCGCCTACTGTTAAAACAGTATAAGTATTTAAAGCCCTATTTATATCCATCCCCTTCATTACCATTCCAATAATGAGACCTGCAACAATATTTATAATTATAACAATTATAGAAACAATTGCATCGCCTTTGACAAATTTACTAGCACCATCCATTGCTCCATAAAATTTTGCCTCTTGCTGTATTTCCATTCTTCTCTCTCTAGCTTCTTTTTCTGTTATAAGGCCTGCGTTTAAATCAGCATCTATTGCCATTTGCTTTCCTGGCATTGCATCCAAAGTAAATCTTGCTGACACTTCAGATACTCTCTCTGCTCCTCTGGTTATGACGATAAATTGTACAATTGCAATTATCAAGAAAATAATGAATCCGACAACTGGATTTCCACCTATTACAAAACTTCCAAAAGCCTGTATTACGCCACCTGCATAGGCATTGCTTAAAATAAGCCTCGTACTCGAAATGTTAAGAGCCAGTCTCAAAAGAGTAGTTATTAATAATATAGAAGGAAATATAGAAAAATCTAAAGCATCTTTTACATACATAGTAGTCAAAAGTATTATTATAGACAAAGTTATGTTAAATATTAATAAAAAGTCCATGATAACGGGTGATACAGGAATTATTATGAGCAAGACTATTCCTACTACAAAAAGAGCTACAGTAAGCTCAGAGGATTTCAAATTATCCCTCCTATTCTCCCTTCAAGCTGTACACATAAGCCAAAACTTCAGCTACAGCTTGATAAAGCTCTGGTGGAATCATATCTCCTATTTCAGTAGACCTATACAGTGCCTGAGCTAATGGCTTATTCTCAACTATAGGAATATTTAACTTCTTAGCTTCTTCTTTTATTCTGAGGGCAATAATGTCTTGCCCTTTAGCTATCACTACAGGTGCGTCATTTACATTACTATCGTACATAAGAGCAACAGCAAGATGAGTTGGGTTTGTTATTACGACATCCGCTTTTTTTAAGTCTTGCATCATTCTTCTCATAGAAACTTGTCGCTGTTTTCTTCTTATCTCTGCTTTTATCTGAGGGTTTCCTTCCGTCTCTTTAAACTCTTCCTTTATATCCTCTTTACTCATTTTAAGGCTTGTTTCATACTCTCTCCACTGGAAGAAGTAATCTAATACTCCAAGAAAAATAAGTACAATTCCTATTCTGGTAGTAATTCCCAAAAGTATGTTTAAAGCGTATTTTAATATATCTTGAACTGACATATCAAGAAGCATTGGTATACCTTTATATTGAGAAGCTAAAAAAGAGTACATTATATAGAAAATAACTACCACTTTAGCAATAGATTTAGCTAATTCTACCAATGCTCTTTTTGAAAAAATTCTCTTGAAGCCCTCCACAGGATTTAATCTTTCCAACTTAAAGGCAAGGGGCTCAATTGTAAATACAAAGCCTACTTGGAGATAAGTTGATGCAAGAGAAACAATAAAAATCAATAAAATTATAGGCATAGTTATTGATATTGCTTGTTGCAAGAGGTATATAAACAGATTTTGTATACCTACTATATTAAAAACATCGTCATTAACTCCAGAATAGGTATAAAGCAAATACTTTGTTAAAGCCATCATTTTTCCTAAAAAAGGTATTGCGAGTATATTTACTGCCAAAAAACCTGCTACAATTACTAAAGCAGAAGTTATTTCTCTGCTTTGGAAGACCTGCCCTTTTTTTCTTGCATCTTGTCGCCTTTTAGGAGTAGCTGGTTCAGTTTTTTCTTCAGCAAACAATTGTAAATTTATTTTACTCAAAACTATCACCTTGTCATAAATTTCATTAATCTAAAAATGTCAGCATTCATTCCATTAAACATAAAATCTATAATTGCCAAATACATTGGCAACATAATAAGCAAAGTAAAGATTCCAACAAAAATCTTAGCTGGCATTCCTATCATAAAGACGTTAAGCTGAGGTATAGTACGGGAGATTATTCCCAAAACTAAATCTGTCAAAAGAGTTGTTAAAATTATAGGAGCACTTATTTTAAAACCTAATATAAACATATCAGAAACCATTTTTGTTAAGACTTGAGACATACCAGGTAAATTAAAGACAACTTTCCCAACAGGAATTATATCAACACTTTTAGCCAACATTGTAAATAATATATAATGACCATTCAAAAGCATGAAGATAAGGATTGTCAAAATATATATGAAATTTCCCATCAAAGGAACCTGGGTTTCGCTGTGAATATCTAAAATGTTTACCAGTCCAAACCCCAACTGATAATCAATCAGCTGACCGGCTAAATGTATAGCGCTAAAGGATATCATAGATGCCAGCCCTATCACAAGTCCTACAATGAACTCAGAGATGACAACGATAAAGTAATCAAAAACATTATTTGTTTGCAAATCTACCGGTTCCATGGTATCAAAAACAATTACTGCCGCAAAAAAACCTAAACCTATTTTAAAAATAGTAGGAACATTTTTTGTACCAAAAAAAGGCGTAAGTATAAAAATACCCAGCATTCTGACGAAAAGTAATATAAAAATTTGAACATTTTGAAGTAAATACTGAATTATATCCATTTTACATCACTTTATAAAATTATTAATATTTAAAAACAATCTTTGAGTGTAGTTGACCAACGTAGTAAGCATCCATGGCCCAAATAGAATTAGACTTATAAGTATAGCGACAATTTTAGGAACAAAAGATAAGGTTTGTTCCTGAATTTGTGTAGTGGCTTGAAAAATGCTAATTAAAAGTCCTACCCCTAATGCTATTGCTAATAATGGAGTAGCGATTGTTAAGGCAACAGTTAAAGCTTCTCTTCCTATATCTATAACCACTCCCGTATTCAACTTGTTTTGCCTCCTATCTAAAACCTAAAATCAAAGATTTGACAACCAAGTTCCATCCATCTACCAAAATAAAAAGTAAAATTTTAAAAGGAAGAGATATCAAAACAGGTGGCAACATAAACATACCCATTGACATTAAAACACTGGCAACTACTATATCAATTATCAAAAAGGGAATATATATTATAAAGCCAATTTCAAAAGCAGTCTTTAATTCACTGATGATAAAAGAAGGAATGACCACTTTCATAGGAAGGTCTTCTGGATTATTTACTTTAATTTTAGCTAAACTTACAAAAAGATTTAAATCATTTTGCCTTGTTTGCTTCAGCATAAAATTTTTCAATGGTTTGATAGCATTTTGATACGCTTCCTGTTGAGTTATTTTTCCTTCTGCATAAGGTTTAATAGCATTATTGTTGATATCTTGCCCCACAGGTGCCATTATGAATAAAGTGAGAAACAATGCCAAACCAATTAGTACTTGATTAGGAGGCATTTGCTGTAGTCCTAGTGCATTTCTTAAAAAAGATAATACAATCACTATCCGAGTAAAAGAAGTCATCATTATTAAAATAGATGGAGCTAATGTCAAAACTGTTAGCAGAAGAACTATTTGCAGGCTTGTAGCCATATTTGAAGGAGCTGTCACTGATGAAACCAAATCTCCTAAATTCATTTTTGCTCACCATCTTTTTTAGACAAATATCTGTTTTTTAGCTGTTTTAATCGTTCTATTGAAGTATTCAAATTTGTCACAAAATTTTTATCATTGGTTACAAATTTTAAGTCTTCTTTGTTTATCTCTGTAAGATAAGTTATATTGGTGTTGCTCACGCCTATAAGGAAAAATTTATTTCCTACCTTCAGTATGTATAAGCCTTTATCTCTACCCAACATTACGTAATCTATAACCTGTAAATTAGTAGAACGAGTATATCTTAAAGTACTTTGTCCTATAAATCGAGTTATGTAAAAAGCCACTCCAATTACTAAAAGAAAGACAATTAAATACCATATCAATTGAAAAACATATTCTGTGCCATTAGACACTTTAAGCGCCTCACTTCAACAATTTTTTAATCGCTTCTACCACCCTATCAGGTTGGAAAGGCTTTACGATGAAGTCTTTTGCTCCTGCTTGAATCGCCTCGATAACCATAGCCTGCTGTCCCATAGCAGAGCACATTATTATTTTTGCATTGGGATCCTTTGCACGGATTGCTTTCACTGCTTGTATTCCATCCATTTCAGGCATAGTAATATCCATAATGACCAAATCTGGATTTTCTTGGAAATATTTTTCTACTGCTACAGCACCATTCTCAGCTTCTATCACACTCCCCAAATTATTTTTTGAAATAATATCTTTAATCATCATCCTCATAAAAGCAGCGTCATCAACTATCATTATTTTGCTCACAAATGATTCCTCCTCATCTTTATTATATATTGCTAATTCTTTTGCTTTGGTGTACAATATCTATAATTCTAACCCCAAAATTCTCATCAATTACCACTACTTCCCCTTTAGCTATGTACTTTCCATTTGCTAAAATATCTACTGGCTCACCTGCCAATTTGTCCAATTCAATAATAGAACCCTCACCTAATTCTAAAATATCTTTTATAAGTTTTTTAGTCTTGCCTAGTTCAACAGTAATCGTAAGAGGCACATCTAGGATCAGCTCTAAATTTTCCTTCTCTTCCTTGCTTTTAGATGAAGGTTCTTCATCAAAACTTTGAAAAACTACAGGACTTGCGTTAATTTTTTGTTTCTTTTTGGTAGCTTTCTCATCTGTTGAGATATTGTTACCTGTCTCGACATTTTTTTCATCCCTTTCTATTATAGCACTGGAACTCTCTTCTTGGGAAGTCACCGCTGGTGATTTTTCTTCATTTTTCGACAAAACGCTTCGCACTAGTTCTTTAGCAAAATCAAGAGGCAAAAGCTGCATGATTTCGCTATCAATTATTTCTCCTACCTCCATTTTAAAGGCAATTTTTACTACATCGCCTTCTAGGAATGAAATATCTGTTGGTAAAGAAGCAGTAAAATCAACAACAAAAGCTTTAGGTGGTGAAATATTTATAGTTTTATTGAGAAGGGTAGAAAGAGAAGTAGCAGCAGAACCTATCATTTGGTTCATGGCTTCTCCTATTGCACTTAAATGCAGTTCAGTAATTTCTCCATCTTCTACTTTTCCTTCTCCCCCCATCATCAAATCTGTCATTTTAAGTACATCTTCTTTTTTTAAAATAAGAAGGTTATGACCTTTTAGTCCTTCCGTATACTCTACTTCAACTCCAATGTAAGGAATATTAAATTCTTTTTTTAACTCTTCCCAAGATAATACTGAAACTTTTGGAGTAGTAATAGTAACTTTGTTTCTCAATAACGTATATAAAGTAGTGGCTGATGTGCCAAAACTTATATTCCCAATTTCCCCTAGTATATCCTGTTCTTCTTCTGTTAAATCTTTTCCATTTTGGGACTGATTTTCTTTAGATTCTTCGGTTAAGCCTTTTAGTAGTGCATTTATTTCTTCTTGTGATAAAAAGTCATTCACTTTCTTCATCTCCTTTGTAAATAACTTCTGTTATTCTTACACTGTATTTGTTATTTTTGATTCCAGGTATACCTCGAAATTTGACTTTTTTATCGATTATTATATCTACAGGCTCTTTGAAATGTTTATCCAACACGATTATATCTCCTATTTCAAACTCCAAAAATTCTTTTACAGTAATGGTGGTAGAACCAAGTTGAGCAGTAAGAGGTATATATGTTTTGCTTATTTTACTCTTTATAAGCTCAGGATTTACTTTCTCTTCTTTTTTCATGCTAGAAAACCAAAATTTTGTCGTTAATTTGGGCACAATAGGTTCTAACGTTAAATGAGGCATACAAAAATTCATTATTCCTTCTGTTTCATTGATTTTTATAGATAAAGTACACAAGGCTGCTGTCTCATTGGGAGATATTATTTGAGCAAACTGGGAGTTAGTTTCCACTCTTATTAAAGAGGGGTTAATCGTTAATATATTGCTCCATGGTTCTTTGAAAAGTGGAAGCATTTGCTTTACAATCTTGGTCAAAAGGCTGATTTCAATCTCAGTATAATCTCTATCCAAAAGCTCGCCTTTTCCTATTCCTCCCAAAATTCTATCAAGTATTGCATAAGTAGTATTATTATTAAATTCCAAGAGAAAAGGGCCTTCTAAAGGAGCTGCATCAATAATAGCAATGAAAACTGGATTGTTTAAAGAATTACTAAACTCATAATAAGTTAGCTGGTCAACAGAGACCACTGTAACATCTACTATCGTTCTCAAATATCCTGACAAAAAGGAAGTCAAAGACCTTGACAAATTTTCAAAAATCATCTGAAGAGTTCGCAGTTGTTCTTTTGAAAATTTATTAGGCCTTCTAAAATCGTAATTTCTTATCTTTTTACTTTTGGTCTCTTCTACTTTTTCAATTTCTTGGATATCTAATCCGCCAGAGCTAAAAGCTTTTAATAGTTCATCTATCTCGCTTTGTGATAATATTTCAGCCAAAAAATCCCCTCCTCCCTATTGAACAATGAATTCATCAAAATATACATTTACAATTTTTCCTTCACCTATTATTTTATTTATTCCATTTTTTATATCGTTTTTTAACTTCTCCTGTCCTTCTGGTCCTTCCACATCTTGTTCTGTTTTCCCTCTTAAAATTTGGATTATCAAATCTCTAATCTGGGGATTTCGCTCTTCTAAGGTTTTTAAAATATTTTTATCTGCAACTTGCAATTCTATTGTTGCTTTAACAAATTTTCCATCTCCTTTTAAATTAGTTATAAATTCTCCGCCAGGAGAGTAATTATAATAAGTGATTTCTTGAGGCCTATTAGTAGAGGCAAAATTGTTAAAATACAAAAAAGCTACACCAAAAGACAAAATCACTGCAACAATAACTATTAAAATTGTCTTGTTATTCATTCTAACACCTCTTTATCTTTTACTATTGTGAAAATTTTCTTTTTGTAGGCAATAACTTTTTCTATAATTTCCTCAGGTGTTTCTTTTACTACTATCTTTTTACCTGTAGTAAGACTTATAACAGTGTCAGGAGTTTTTTCAATAAATTCAATTAAGTCTGCGTTCACCACAAATTCTTCATTATTAAGACGCGTAACATAAATCATAATACTCCTCCATCAAGTCTACTGGGCGAAAGCCCAGCAGACCGTAGTTATCTCTTCATATTCACAAGGTCTTGCAATATTTCGTCAGAAGTAGTTATAACTTTAGCATTTGCTTGAAAACCTCTTTCAGTAACAATCATATCAGCAAATTCATTGGCTAAATCTACATTAGACATTTCTAAAGTTCCAGGATTTATAGAACCCCTTGTACCTGTACCAGCTGCTCCTATCATTGGTTCCCCTGAGTTTACTGTATTAATAAACATGGTATTTCCTATTTTTTCTAGACCCATTGGGTTTTGAAAATCAGCTATTGCAATCTGTCCAATTATTTGCCTACGACCGTTGGAATAGATACCTGAGACAACTCCGTATTTGTCTATATTAATGCTCTCTAAAGAACCTGCTTCATTTCCATTTTTGCTGAGCTCTCTTAGGTCCGTCTCAGTTGAAAACATAGTAATACGCGAAAGGTCAAGAGAAACTGGCCCAATACTTGCATTTGTTACAGTGGTATTCATATTAAAAGTAAGTGTACCCGTCGCAGTTGTATTAGGTGCAATCTTTCCATCAGCACCAAAAGTAAGTGTACCCGAACCAGTTACAGAAGAAATGGCAGGATCTGAAGAAGATACGCTCCAATTCCATGTACTAGCATCAGTTCTCGTAAAAGTAAGTGTAGCTATGTGGCTTCCTCCTTGTGAATCATATACTAATATGTTATAACTTATGGTACCATTGATTGCTGTTGAAGCATTTAGATTTCCTCCTATTTCTAATTGCGTAGTCGTTGCCGGATTTATACTTGACCAATTTTTGAGGCTTATTGGTACTAAATTCCCTGTATCAGTGTTTACTGTTTTCCCATCTGTTGACATCCAACCTAAAACTTTATATCCATCAGGGGTTACTAAATCACCTTGAGAGTCAAAACTAAAGTTTCCTGCCCTTGTATACACATTTGCTCCTCCATTGGAGACTATGAAAAATCCGTTTCCATCAATTGAAAGGTCTGTAGGATTATCTGTCCTTTGTGCACCGCCTCTTGTAAACAATGTGTCAATTGAAGCTATAGCTACTCCCAGACCAATCTGTTGAGGATTAGTTCCACCACCATTTCCTTGAGGCGCAGAAGCCCCTTTTATCGTCTGGCTAAATATTTCTTTAAAAGTCATTCTGCTGGCTTTATATCCAACAGTGTTGACATTTGCTATGTTATTTCCTATTACATCCATCCTCGCTTGATGAGCTTTCAACCCTGAAACTGCAGAATACATTGACCTTAACATTTTTTCTCCTCCCTTTATTTTCGGTACTGCTCGCTTTATCCGTCAGTCAAAAGCGATAAGCCCCCTGTCAAGGTCCGGCTTAAATTATTACAGCACCGTCTATATTTGTAAAAACACTGTTTTGCAACATTTCCCCATCCATCGCCGTTATGACCGTTTTAGTTTTTAAATTAACCACAAAAGCCTTATTATTCATTATAATTAATGAATCTTTTATTCCCTTTTCACAAGCTTTATTCACTGCTTCTAATAGTTTTTGATATTCACCTTGAGTAATTTTGACGTTTCTCATTTCCATCCTCATGAGAGAATGTTTGGAAAATTTTATTTCGTCAATTTTTTCATTTAAAACCTCTTTAAAAGCCGTAGAGGTCCCATTGTTACTCGCTATCCTATGAGCTAAATAATTAACATTTAGATTTTGAGGGATTTTCACTATTTCAGACATTTTATCACCTCATTCTGAAACACTTGTGACAGCATCCAAGGGTACGTCCACATTACCAACTTCCAAAAAATATTCGCCGTTTTGCTTATATATAGTATCTACTTTCCCCATTACAGTACGAACATTCCCATTTTCATTGATATTAGCATTAATACTTTTTCCTATTAAATTTATAGCTCTTATCGCATTAAAACTGTTGTTCATGTTTTGCATTTGTTCTAAGGTTGAAAATTGAGCCAGCTGTGCAATAAACTCTTTGTCATCCATTGGGCTTAAAGGGTCTTGATTTTTTAACTGTGTGACCAAAAGTTTCAAAAAATCCTCTTTACCTAATTGATTTTTTGAAGTAATTTTACTGTTATTGTATATATTTGAGAAACTATAATTGGTATTTACGTTCACAAAATTCCCTCCTTTCTACGCCCTCACATCTATATGGTCTTGTGAGAGATTGTAAATTCTTTGTAAAGTTTCTGTCTCTTCTGCTTCTGCCAAATCATAGTGTAAATATCCACCATATGCTCTGTGCAAATTTTGTTCTTGTGAGTTGTCATTGTAACTTTGCTGTTGTCCATTGTATTGAGAAGTAAACTGCATGTTTTTATCCACAGTCACATTAAAACTGTCTATTTTAATTCCCTTTAAATCTAATTGAGTATTCAAAATTCCTATATTAGATTCAATTTGATGCTTCAATTTTTCGCTATCAGTTATTATAGTAGCGATAATATTTCCATCTATAGATTTAAGATTTATCTGAAGCTTTCCTAAAAATTCTGGTTTTAATTGTATACTTATGGTAGAAGATATGTCGTTTTTTGAAAAATTCATACTCTTTACTATTTGGTCAAAAATTTGCGATTCTGGAACCTCTTTTAATTTTGAATTTTGGTGGTTAATCAGTTGGTTTCCAAAAGTCTTCCCATCATTTTTCAAAAACGTAAAATCATTTTGTTGTAATTGCTGATTTTCCCCAAGATTTTTTTCATTTTTAATTGTCAAAATCTTGCTATTTGAGTCAGGTTGTGAATCCTTTGTTTTTGGTATGATTTCTTTATTTTCCTCAAGGATACGCTGATTGTCTATCAAAGATAAATTTTCATTTAATAGAGTTAAATTATCTGTCCCATCTTTTTTAATGGCTTGTTGTGAAAATACAATTGAGTCTGTTATCTGAATGTTCGTGTTGTTTATATCTACATTTTTATCGCTATAGACTTTTAAAACTTCCTTAAAGTTGTCACTTTTAATTGCCGTAGCTATTGCATCTGGTTGTAACTTAACACCAAGTTTTTCTTCTAGCAACTGGCTTATTTTTTGCGATAGTTTATCAACATTCAAAACCCCATTATTTAAAAAATCTTGTATCAGTTTTTGTACTTCCTTTTGCAATTCCACATAAAAATTTTGTTTTTCACTTAACTCCTTGCCATCATCCTTTTGAATTGCCACGTTTAATCCATTTATTAACTGCTGTAACCAATTGAAAACATCTGCTAACGATAAATCCTCTGTTTGGAAAGATTTTAAATTTTTTTCTTTTTTCAGTGATTGTGTAGTTGAAAAAAGACTATTTAACTCAACATTGCCATCAGATACCACTTTGTCCGTTGAATTTTCTTTATTTTCATTAATTGCCATCTGTTGCTGTAACATTTCTGAAAATTTATTTGCCTTATTATCTTTTGGGGAAGGGAATTTTTTGTAATCTACAACTGGTTTGGTTTTATCAGCCCTTGGCTGCTGTATCTTAAATGGTAATAAATCAGTATCCGGCACCACTCCTATCACTCTTTTCACCTCCTTTCTAAGGAATCATAGTAGCATTTTTCAATAAAATATTTGTTATTTTTGCTGCCTTTTCAGCTTTTAATGATTCTAATATCTTTGAAGCACTATCTTTATCCATGTACCTCAATATTTTTATTATATCTTCATCTGACATGTTATTGAGTATTTGCGCTGCATTTTGCGGATCCATATTTTGATAATAACTAGCTATGTCTTTCAAGTTAGTCTGCTTATTTTCTAACTGTTGCTTGAGTGAATCGCTCTCCTTTTGAACTTTTTCCAATTCGGCTTTTAAACTATTGATTTGGTCTTCTTTTTCTTTCAATTGAGTTTCGTACTCAGCAATCTTTTCATCTTTTGCTTTTAATTCGTCAGTTAATTTATTTATCTGAGTATTTTTGTCTTCTACTGGCACTGGAGAAATTAAACTACCTAAAACCGGAACATTAGCTAATTGCTTTTTCAAAAAAGTTTGACTTCCGAATAGATTAAAGTAAACAGCTGAGACTATTCCACCTACGAGTATCAAAAAAATTATTAAAATTATCAGCCAAATTTTGGAGTTTCTTTTTGTTTGTATATCTTGATTTTGCATATATATCCTCCTAATAGGATTTAGCCACTCTAAAACTTATTTGTTCATCTACAAATTTATTTTGTTCTATAGCCATTAAGTATTGGTACTCAGAAAACCTCTTTTCCTTGAGATTCTCTAATGCCTTTTTCTCTTTTGAAACTTTTAAAAGATTTTCTCTTATCAAATCAGCATCTTTTTCTAGCTTTTTTATTAAAAGTTTTTTGTCTTCAATCATCTGTTGAATTTTTTTTACATACACATCTGATTCAAGAATTTTATGTATAGTAGTTCCTTCTTTCATCTCCACTTTTGTTTTTTCTAAGATTTCATTTAAATGTTTAGTTAATTTATGTAATTCTTCTTTTTGAATATTTATCTCTGCCATGACCTTTGCTAATTTCTCTTTTTCAATCTTTTCTGACTGTTCTTTTAAATTTAATACTGGCTGCAAATTAAATTCGAATTTTTTCATATTTTATCACCTTTTAATAGATTCATATAGCAGTTGTTTTGTAGTTTCAAAGTCATAAGACTCGTCTATTCTCTGCCTAAGAAAATTGTTCATTTTGTCGTTTAGCTCAATGGCCTCATCAATTTTAGGATTACTGCCAAAATTATATGCTCCTATATTTATTAAATCCTCCGCTTCTGTGTAAGTCGCCAAAATATCTTTAAACCTCGCTATTAGTTCTTTATGTTCTTCTGTAATTATGTCATTTATCACCCTGCTAACACTTGCTAGCACATCAATAGCAGGATAATGGTTTTTATTAGCAAGTTTCCTTGACAACACTATGTGCCCATCAAGTATACCCCTTACTGCGTCAGCAATTGGTTCATTTAAATCATCTCCATCTACTAGCACAGTGTAAAGGGCTGTAATAGAACCTTTTTTAGAACATCCAGAGCGTTCCAAAAGCTTAGGTAAAACTGAAAAGACAGAAGGAGTATACCCTCGTGAAACAGGAGCCTCTCCTATAGAAAGTCCTACTTCTCTTTGCGCCATAGCAAAACGAGTTACTGAATCCATCATCAAAAGGACGTCTAACCCTTGGTCTCTAAAATATTCAGCTATGGCAGTTGCAGTCATAGCGCCTTTTACTCTTATAAGAGCTGGGGTATCAGAAGTAGCTACTACAACTACAGATTTTTTTAAGCCTTCTTCACCCAAATCTTTTTCTAGAAATTCATTTACTTCTCTTCCCCTTTCTCCAATGAGAGCTATTACATTTAAATCAGCTTTCGCGTTTCTTGCCATCATGCCTAACAGCGTGCTTTTTCCTACACCACTTCCTGCAAAAATACCAATTCTCTGCCCTTTGCCGCAGGTAAGTAGTCCATCTATCGCTTTTATACCAAGAGACATAACTTCTCTAATTCGCTTCCTTTCCAAAGGGTCAGGTGGCACATTATTAATAGGAATAGATTTTTCAAATTTTATCGGTCCTTTGCCATCTATAGGATTGCCTAAACCGTCTAATACCCTTCCGAGGAGTTCATTTCCTACGTTAACTCTAAGGGTTTGACCTGTAGCTATAACTTTGCTGCCAGCTCCTATTCCCTCCATATTTCCTAAGGGCATGAGATACACTTTTTCTTCTTTAAAACCTACAACTTCTGCCAAAATTGTATTTCCGTTAATAGTCTTGATATTACATATTTCTCCTATGTTGGAAAGAGGCCCTGTACTTTCGATTGTTAATCCTATTACTTGAGAAACTTTCCCATAATATTGAATTAGCCTTTTTTCTTGAAGAGCCTTTTTATATTTATTCAAAACAATATTACTCATTTAGCACACCCGCAAATAAGTTTTTTAAAGCTTTAAGTTGTGTACTAACGCCAGAGTTTATCACTCCAGAATTTGTTTCAATTACACAATCTCCTTTTTTTAATGATAAATCTTTTAAGATATTTACATCATCTAAAAACTCTATGTCTTTAAGAATTTTGTCTTTGTTTTTAATACAGTGTTCATAATCCTCTTCACTAACCCTTACCGTTACTTTGTCAAAAGCATTGTAGTTTTCCATTCCTTTTTTGATAAGGTTCAATATTATGTCTTTATCCTCTTCCACATATTTACCTACAATTTTTTCTACCGCCAGCAAAATTACATTTACAATATCACTTTCTGCTTCTTTATACATTCGTTGTTTTTCTTTAATAATCTCTTCTTTAATAGTCTTTGCTTCTTCTATTATAGCTTTAGCATCTTCTTCTCCTTTTTTGTATCCTTCTTGATATCCTGCAGTATATCCATCTTGATAGCCCTTTTCTTTATACTCTTCTTCAATCTTCTTAGCTTTTTTCTCTGCTTCTATTAAGATTTTTTCTACATCTTCCTTAGTCTTCCTAAGTATCTCTTGCTGGACTTGTCTCGCCCTTTCTATTATTTGCTTTGCTAAATCCGCACTTTCTTTTTTTATATCCTCTCTTTGTTCACTCAATTCAATTACTTTCTCCACTTTTTCTTTGTAATTGCCATTTTCCACAATTCTTAAAATCACGGGAGAGGAAAAGTTTATTTCTCCTTGTTTATATATCCTATACAATAATTTCGTCCCCTCCTCCTCGTGATATTACAATTTCCCCAGCATCTTCTAATTTTCTTATGATATTTACAATTCTTTGTTGTGCTTCTTCTACATCTTTTAATCTTACAGGTCCCATATACTGTATGTCTTCTTTTATCATATCAGCAAGTCTCTTAGACATATTACTATAAATAACCCTTTGCACTTCTTCACTAGAACCTTTAAGTGCAAGAGCAATATCGTGATTGTCTACTTCTCTCAATACTCTCTGTATAGACCTAGAATCCAATGTGACAATATCTTCAAATATAAACATCCTCTTCTTTATTTCTTCTACTAACTCAATGTTTATAGACTCAAGAGTATCCAAGATATTTTTCTCTGTACTTCTATCTACAGAATTTAGTATATCTACAATTGTCTGAATACCACCTGAAGAAGTATAATCTTGTGTGACTAAGGAAGACAATTTTCTCTCTAAAATTCTCTCAACTTCTTTTACTACTTCAGGAGAAGTGCTCTCCATTGTTGCTATTCGCATAGCTACTTCTGCCTGTAAGTTTTCAGGCAGTGAGGATAGAATTGCTCCTGCTTGTTGAGGCTTTAAATAAGACAAAATCATTGCAATAGTCTGAGGATGTTCGTTTTGTATAAAATTTAAAACTTGAGAGGGATCCGCTCTTCTTATAAAGTCAAAAGGCCTTACTTTCAAAGTAGAAGTCAATTTATTTATAACCTCAAAAGCTTCTTGAGTACCTAAAGCTTTTTCTAAAACTGCTTTTGCATATTCTATTCCACCTTCTATTATGTACTCTTGCGCTACGCACATGTTATAAAATTCATCTATAACTTTTTGTTTTTCTTCAGGAGTAAGATTTCTTATACTGGCTATTTCTAAAGTTAATTGTTCAATTTCATCTTCCCTTAAATGTTTATATATTTGAGCTGAAAGCTCGGGCCCTAACGCAATGAGAAGCATTGCACTTTTTTGCCTGCCTGTGAGTGCACCTCTCGCCATAACAACACCACCTACTCTTCATTAAGCCATGTCCTAATAATCTGAACAACAATATCCGGCTTTTCTTTTATAAGTTTTTCTATCTGTTTTTTCTTTTCGTCCTTATCAGAGAAATCTATCACATAAGTAGGCTCTACAGTAGCTAAGACCTCCTGTTCAGCTGTAGTTAAAGAGGTTTCTTTTTTCTTCCTTCTCATCATAATAAGGAACAGTCCGCCTCCTAACACTAAAGCCGCTAATATAGCCCACACATATACTGGTACTCCTTTTGAAGCTTTTGCCTGCTGCTGCATTGTTTTTAACAGGTCTTGGTTAAATTGCATTCCTTGAACCGATACTTTTACAAGAGAATCTCCGCCTGCAGCTTTTGTAACCAAGTCAGCAATTTGTTGTTTCATAGAATTATTGAGATTTTGATTTACAACAACCGCAACAGAAATACTTTCAATCTTACCTTCCGCTTGAACAAGACTTGTCTTAATCTGATTTATTTCGTAGTTTATAGTAGTTTCTGTTTTATTGTAATCAGAAGTATTATTGCTAGTTGTTGAAGTTACAGGAGGATTATTTGACGCAGTACCTGTTGGATTTGTCCCCTGTGTACCTGTAGCTTTTTCTTTAAGTTCTTGTACGCTTCTTACAATTCCTTTATTGTCATTACCTTGAACAGGAAAATACTCTATTTTGTCTTCCGTCTTTTTATCAAAATTTAAAGTTACGTTAGCTCTAACAACAACATTTCCAGGACCAAAAATTTGTTCTAAAAGAGTTTGAAGACTGTTTTGTAAATCTTCTTGAACTTTTTTTTGAAGAGCAAATTGAGTATTAGTATTTTCAGCAGTAGTATCACTTTCTGCAGTAAGGATTTTACCATTATTATCAATTACAGTAACATTTTCAGGTTTTAAACCTTCAACGCTTTTAGATACAAAATCTATAATTCCTTTAACTTGAGAAGAAGATAAAGTTACGCCTGGTTTTAAAGTCAACATTACAGCTGCTGTAGCTTGATTAGTAGTATTAGAAAGTACAAAGGCATTTTGGTCAGGTACCGCGATGTTGACAATAGCATCTTGCACTCCATCTATAGTTTTTAAAGAATTTTGTATTTCATTTTGAAGAAAATACAAATACTTTTGTCTTCTCTCTTGGTCTGTTGTTGCAAGAGAGTTATTCATAGCGTCTTGAAAGCTAAATCCCCCTTGTGGGATTCCTTCTGTCGCAAGTTTCATTCTCACTTCATCTTTGTATTGCACAGGAACTAAAATT
Organism: Thermoanaerobacter sp. A7A; assembly: GCF_000445185.1. Classification (GTDB taxonomy): domain Bacteria; phylum Bacillota; class Thermoanaerobacteria; order Thermoanaerobacterales; family Thermoanaerobacteraceae; genus Thermoanaerobacter. The sequence goes on along the minus strand of NZ_AVAF01000153.1, from coordinate 20,904 downwards.
GTCGTCCCATCGTTCGATATTTTATATGGAATCTTGAATTCGGTTTTTAATTTTTCAACTACCGCTCCCGCATCTTTTATACTTAGATCTGAATATAAAACTACATAATTAGGCCTATTAACTAGGTAAACTAATAAAGAAATGCCTATAAAAAGTAAAATAGCAATAATTCCTAACTGTATCTTTTGTTTTTTATCAAACTTATTCCAAAAGTCTGTCAGTTGCTCTCTAAAGTTGGCAATGAACTCTGGCATTAATTCACCTCATTTCAATTAAAGACATTACAATGGCATTCTCATTATTTCCTGATAGGCCTCCAACACTTTATTTTTTATTTGAATTGTAAGCTGCAGTGCAATATCAGCCTTCGCAGCATCTATCATCACTTGATTTATATCGTCAATTTCACCAGTTACAAGTTTTTGGTCATTTTTCATTGCCGTTAACTGTAAATCATTTACCTTATTAAGAGCTTCTTTTAAAAAGTCACTAAAAGTATTTATTTTACTGCTATTCTGTGTTGCTTCTAAAGTGCTATCCAAAGTTATTGGATTAACCGGTGTTATTTGATTAACCATTTATATCTACCCCCTACCGATTTCTAAAGACTTTTGAAACATAGCTTTTGAAGCATTAAAAGCTGTTACATTGGCTTCATAAGCACGAGTAGCAGAAATCATATCCACCATTTCAGAAACAATGTTTACATTTGGGTACTCCACATATCCATTTTGGTCAGCATCAGGATGTCCAGGGTCATAAACTTCTCTAAGAGGAGTTTGGACATCTTCTGATATTTGGACAACTTCTACACCTTTGCCACTGTATTTGCCTCTAACTTTATCAAGAATGCTCTGAAAACTATCAGGTTGTATTTCTTTTAAAACCACTAATTTTCTCCTATAAGGCCCTCCTTGAACTGTTCTTGTAGTATTTACATTAGCTATATTTTGAGATATTACATCCATCCTAACTCGTTCTGCAGTTAGACCTGAAGCGCTTATGTCCATCGATCTAAATAAGTTCATTTAAATTACCTCCCATCTTTTACAGCAGTCATGATAGAATTAAGCTCTCCGTTCACTCTTTGGACAAGGGCATAGTAATACAACTGATTCTTAGCCAAATTTGCCATTTCGGCATCTATGTCTACATTATTTCCATCTAACCTCATGGAAGTGTCATTTACTTGAACAATTTCTGGTTGTATGGAATCAATAGCAGGTGGGCCAATAGGAATATGCTTAGGGTTTGTAACATAACCTCTTAACTTTGTACCATTTATAGCATCTTTTAAAATATCCTCAAATTTGACTTCAGACCTTTTGAAATTAGGAGTATCCACATTAGCAATGTTATTGGCAATCACATTGTTTCTTACAGTGGCTGCGTACAATCCCTTTTGTAATAAATCTATATTTTCAATTCCTAAATCCAGCATTTTCTCGCCTCCTCTTATTCGACCACAATATACTTAATTCGATAAAAAAATCAAAAATCCTGCTAAAATAAGCCAAAAAATAAATATTTAACTTTGTTTTAATACTGCCTTTTTTGTAAAATAATATCAATTTTTATCGAATAATATTATATCATGCCGTAATAGTTTACACCATAAGAAAAAAGTCCTATTTTCATAAGACTCTTTTACATAAAATTAAGTCTCCTGCTTTCATGCTAAAGTACAACCCCATGCATAAAAGCGGAGACTTATATTTTTCAATAAGGGTTTAAATTTTTATCTTTTCATTTTCTCTAACTCTTCTAATAATTTATCGTTTAGTACCCTTATATGGGTACCTTTCATTCCTAAAGACCTTGACTCAATTATGCCAGCACTTTCAAACTTTCTAAGTGCATTTACAATTACAGACCTTGTAATACCTACTTTATCTGCTATTTTACTTGCAACTAATAATCCTTCTTTTCCATTTAGCTCTTCAAAAATATTTTTTATAGCTTCTAATTCGGAGTAAGAAAGTGTTCCTAGTGCCATTTGAACAACTGCTCTTTTTCTCGCTTCATCTTCTATTTCTTCATTTTTCGACCTTAAAATTTCAAGACCAACTACTGTAGCACCGTATTCCGCTAATATCAAGTCATCATCAGTAAATTCTTTTACCCCTCTTGATAAGACTAAAGTTCCTAATCTGTCCCCACCGCCATTGACAGGTACTATAGTCAAAATTAAATCTGATAAAATTTTATCCTCTTTAAAAAGATTACCTTTATCATTAGCCAGCGTCTCCGTCACTCGCAAAAGTTTGTCATTATATTCTTCAGGTATTATTTTACTTTGAGCAAAAATGTCATTTCCATAATCCTTTAATATACTGTAACCTAATACTTTACCCTTTCTACTCAAAATATATACGTTGGCCTCAATGACATCTTTTAGGATACTAGCCATTTCGTTAAAATCAACTGGTTGAATTCCTGTTTTTTGCAAAATCCGATTTACTTTTCTAGTTTTTTCTAATAGTGTGCTCATATTTTTAATCCTCCTATGTTTTTTTATTATCATAAAATGTATTTATTAACTTCGTATTTATTGAGACTATCCTTTAATTGCTCTTTTACATACTCTTCAGTTATCACTATTTGCTGTCCTTTCAGGTCTGGCGCATTAAAAGATAATTCTTCAAACAACTTCTCCATGACAGTGTGCAATCTTCTTGCGCCAATGTCCTCCGATTGTTGATTTATAAGATATGCTACTTCTGCAATAGCCTCAATTGCTTCATCAGTGTATTTAACTTCTATTCCTTCCGTTCTTAAAAGCTCTTGATACTGTTTTGTAAGAGCATTTTTAGGCTCCTTTAATATTCTTATAAAGTCCTCTTTTGTGAGAGGTTTTAAACTAACTCTTACAGGAAATCTTCCTTGTAGCTCCGGGATTAAATCAGACACTTTTGCAATGTTAAAAGCACCAGCTGCTATAAACAATATATGGTCTGTCTTAACAGGACCGTATTTTGTCATTACTGTACAACCTTCAATTATAGGAAGAATATCCCTTTGAACTCCTTCCCTTGATACATCTGGTCCTGCTGTATAACCACTGCTGGCAATTTTGTCAATTTCATCTATGAAAATTATTCCATCGTTTTCTGCTCTTTTAATAGCCTCTTCAATTACTTCATCCATATCTATAAGGTTTTGAGCTTCTTCAGACTCTAGAATTCTTTTTGCTTCATAAACAGGAACTTTTTTAATTTTTTTCTTTTTAGGTAAAATGTCAGCAAATATATCTTGCAAATTTATGTTCATTTCTTCGGACCCTAAATTAGTATACATCTCCATCATTGGTGTAGATGTATCTGTTACTTCTATTTCCACTACATAGTTATCTAGCTCGCCATTTCTTAACTTTTGCCTTATTTCTTCTCTTTTATATTGCATACTTTCTTCTTCTGTCTCTTCACTTTTCTCGGCTGCAGGATAATTAAACAACATTTCAAAAGGATTTTTAGCCTGTTTTTTTCTTTTTCCGACTATGTAATCAATTAGTCTATCTTCTGCAATTTTTTTCGCTTTTTCAGTAACTTTTTTTAATTTTTCCTCTTTTACCATTCTTACAGCAGCCTCTACAAGGTCTCTAACCATGGAATCCACATCTCGTCCTACGTATCCTACCTCAGTAAACTTAGTAGCCTCCACTTTAACAAAAGGAGCTTCTACTAATTTCGCAATTCTTCGAGCAATCTCTGTCTTTCCTACTCCAGTAGGGCCTACCATAATTATATTTTTGGGGGTCACTTCTTCTTTAAAATCGTCAGATAAAAGATTTCTCCTATATCTATTTCTTAAAGCCACTGCTACTGACTTTTTAGCTTCCTTTTGTCCTACAATATACTTATCTAATTCCTCTACAATCTCCTTGGGAGTATAATTCTTCACTTAAAGCACCCCCTATAAAGTCTCAACTGTTATGTTGTTATTAGTGTAAACGCAAATCTTTGAAGCTATCTCTAAAGCTTTTTTTGCTATATCTTCTGTATCTAAATCAGTATTATACCGTAGCGCTAAGGCTGCAGCCATAGCATAATTTCCTCCAGATCCTATCCCGATCACATCCTCATCTGGTTCAATAACTTCCCCAGTGCCAGAAATTAGTAAGGTATCCTTTTTATCTACCGCAATCAAAAGAGCCTCTAACTTTCTTAAAATCTTGTCTTTTCTCCATTCCTGTGCCAGCTCTACTGCAGCCCGCTTTAAATTCCCACCATATTGTTCCAGTTTTTCTTCAAATTTTTGCGAAAGAGTCAAAGCATCAGCTACCGAACCAGCAAATCCCACTATTACTTCTCCATTGTATAATCTTCTAATTTTTTTCGCGCCATGTTTTAAGATTGTATTTTCTCCAAAGGTAATCTGCCCATCACCAGCCACTGACACTTTATCGCCTTTTCTCACAGCAATTATGGTAGTACCCTTAAACATGTTTACACCCCTTTAGATAGTTTAATATTAACACATTTTTCACAATGCTTCAAGAATTAATTCAAAATTTTTGTTAAATTCATTTAACTTCTTTTTGATAATCACATTCTGGATTAGAGCATTTTAGTATATGACCATTTTTTGTATTTTTTTCTACTAACAAGCTACCACAAACAGGACATTTTTCATCAACGGGCTTATCCCACAATATGAAATCGCAATTAGGTGCATTTTCGCAAGCGTAATACGTTCGCCCTTTTTTGCTCTTTTTCTTTACAATTTCTCCACCACATTTAGGGCATTTCACACCAACCTTTTCGTACAAAGGTTTTGTATTTTTACATTCAGGAAAACCAGAACAAGCAAGAAATTTTCCATACCTGCCTTTCTTTACAACCATATTTCTCCCGCAAAGTTCACATTTAATGTCAGTTACTTCTACTTCTTCCTTTACGTCTATCTCTTCCATTTGTTCTTCAGCAATTTTCAAAGTATTATAAAAGTCTTCATAAAACTCTTGCACCACTTCATACCACTTCACTTGACCTTCTTCAATCTTATCCAGCTGCTCTTCCATCTCAGCAGTAAATTTTACATCTACAATTTTGGAAAAGAACTCCTTTAATGCGTCTGTCACAATAAAACCTAATTCTGTAGGTTTTAAATTCTTTTTATCTTTTACCATATATCCTCTTTCTAACAAAGTAGAGATAGTAGGAGCATAAGTACTGGGACGGCCTATTCCTTTTTCTTCTAATTCTTTAATCAAAGAAGCTTCTGTATATCGAGGCGGAGGCTGGGTAAAATGTTGCATTGGCTTTAATTCCTCTAAAAACAATTTGGTTCCTTCTTGAAGCACAGGTACAGTTTTTTCTTCCTCTTCTTGCATATCTGTTCCTTCTACATACACTGTCATAAAACCTAAAAATTTAATGCTAGAACCGGAGGCTTTAAAAACATATCCATTATTTACTATATCCATAGAAACAGTATCGTAAATCGCAGGTGCCATTTGACTTGCTAGGAATCTACTCCAAACTAGTTTGTACAATTTATATTGGTCTGGCGTTAGAGAATCTTTTATACTTTCCGGATCCCTATAAATAGAAGTAGGTCTTATAGCCTCGTGAGCATCCTGTACATTGGCTCTTTTAGAAGCATAATTTGCTTCAGGATTGGTATACTCTTTTCCAAACTTTTCAACTATGTATTTATAGACTTCAGCCTTAGCTTCATTTGCGACTCTTGTAGAATCAGTCCTTATATAAGTAATAAGACCTACACTGCCTTCTCCTTTGATTTCTACGCCTTCATATAATTGTTGTGCGATTAACATAGTTTTTTTTGCAGTAAATCCCAATTTTCTCGAAGCTTCTTGTTGCAAAGTACTAGTGATAAAAGGTGGAGAAGGATTCCTCTTTTTTACACCTGTTTTTACTTTATCTATAATGTATTCTTCAGACAATGCTGCTAATATTTTGTCTACATCTTCTTTTGTCTTTAACTCAACTTTATCCTCTCTGGTACCGTAGAATTTTGCCTCAAACTTGCCAGAGTTTTTCTCATCAGAGAGAATCGCGGTAATACTCCAATATTCTTCTGGCACAAAGGCTTCTATTTCTCTTTCTCTGTCGCAGATAAGCCTAGCTGCTACTGATTGAACTCTGCCTGCACTTAGTCCCCTCTTTATTTTTTTCCAAAGAAGGGGACTTATTTTATATCCTACCAATCTATCAAGAATTCTCCTGGCTTGTTGCGCATCTACCAAATTTAAATCTATAGAGCGAGGGCTTTTAAGAGCAGTTTGCACTGCATTTTTTGTAATCTCGTGAAATTCTATGCGACAAGGCTCCTCAATATTCAAATTTAACAATTGGGCAATATGCCAGGAAATTGCTTCTCCTTCTCTGTCAGGGTCAGTGGCCAAAAAAATTTTATCTGCATCCTTTGCTTCTTTTTTTAAATTCTCTATAATAGCCCCTTTTCCCCTGATAGTTATGTACTTAGGAGCAAAATTATTTTCAATATCGATACCTAATTGACTTTTAGGCAAATCCCTAACATGTCCCATGGAGGCTGCTACTTTAAAATTTTTGCCTAAAAATTTAGAGATGGTCTTAGCTTTAGCTGGAGATTCCACAATAACGAGAGATTTTGCCATTTCGACACCTCCAAAACAATTTATAATTATATCAAAGTTTTTGACAATTATCAAAATATTTTTTTCTCATATTTATTGCCAGGAAGTTTTTCAATCATACCTTTTAACATTAAAGAAGATAAAATTGCATTAACTTTTGAGATTTTTATTTTCACATAGCCTGCTATTTCTTCTATATCTCTTGGAGCTTCACAAATAAAATCGTACACTTCTTTCTCTTCCTCCGTAAGAGGAAATATAAGATTTTCTTCAATCTTTTGTTGTACATCCTCTCTTAAATTAAATTCTTCTAAAATATCCTCAACACCAATTACAATTTTCGCACCTTGTTTTATGAGCTCATTTGTTCCTCTGCTATAAGCACTCGTTATATTCCCAGGTACTGCAAAAACCTCTCTTCCTTGTTCTAAGGCAAATTGAGCCGTCAATAAAGATCCACTTTTTATTCCTGCTTCTATCACAACTACCCCAAGAGATAACCCGCTTATGATTCTATTCCTCAGAGGAAAATTTTGTGGCAGTGGAGGAGAATCAAGAGGAAACTCTGAAACCAGCAATCCCTCCTCACTAATTTGCTCCATCAGCTTTTTATTTTCTCTTGGATAAACTATGTTTATGCCATTTCCCAAAACAGCAATAGTTTTTCCTCTTCCCTTCAAAGCTCCTATATGAGAAAAACTATCAATTCCTCTTGCCATGCCACTTACAACTGTTATACCTCTTTCTGACAGCTCATATGCCAATTTTTGTGCCACTTGTTTTCCATAAAAAGTAGCATTTCTTGCGCCCACCATGGCAATGCGCAAATTATCTTTTAAATTTATATTCCCCTTCAAATATAAAACAGGAGGTGGATCATAAATATTTTTTAATTCTTTCGGATATTCCTCCTCTTCTAATGTATATACACTTATTTTTGAATTTTGCAATCTTTCTATATAATCAAAAGGGTTCAACTTCTGAGCTTCTATTATATTTTGTACTAATTTTCTATTTCCTATTGCTTTAAAAATATCAATTTCTTTTGCTTTATACACACCTTCCGCAGTTTTGAAAAATTCCATCAATTGAACAAAACTTTTATACCCTATTCCTTTGACAGTACTTAACCATATTTTAAAAATCTTTTCCCTTTCCATAATTGCTCCCCTTTAACATCGTTTTCCCTAATTATCTTTATTATAATACATAACCTGTGATAAAATAAAGAAAAAAGAAAGGTGATACAATGTCAAACTTATATAACCTACGCCAACTCAAAAACTATTTATACCAAAATCCCTTTTGTGACTTTCAATCTCTCAGCTTAAATGAAGCGGCTAAAAAGTGGCTTGAAAAAGAAACAGAAAGAATAAATAATCTAAAATACTATGAAAATCAATTATATCAATTAAATTTAAATTTCATTGCTGGAGTAGACGAGGCGGGAAGAGGTCCTTTAGTAGGACCAGTAGTTGCCGCCTGTGTAATACTTCCTAAAGAAGTTTTCATCCCTGAGATAAATGACTCGAAAAAACTATCTGAAGAAAAAAGAGAAGTATTGTCGGAGGTAATAAAAAAAGTAGCTATCTCTTATTCCTTTGGAATAGTTGATTGCGAAGAAATTGATAAAATAAATATATTAAATGCCACCTATAAAGCTATGCAGATTGCTATTTCAAAAATACAACAAAAAATTGATTACCTTTTAGTAGATGCTATTACCATTCCTCAAATAGAGATAAATCAAAAAGCTATAGTAAAAGGAGATTCAAAAAGTATCTCTATAGCTGCCGCCTCTATACTGGCAAAGGTTGAAAGAGATAAAATGATGAAAGAATACCACAAAATCTATCCTCAGTATAATTTTGAAAAAAACAAAGGTTATGGTACAAAAGAACATATTGAAGCTCTAAAAAAATATGGCCCCTGTCCTATCCACAGAAAAACTTTTATTGAAAAAATTCTGAAAGGATGAAAAACATTGAACAAAAAAATAATAGGCAGCTTAGGAGAAAAAATAGCTGCCCAATATCTATTAAAATCAGGTTATAAAATTTTAGAGAAAAATTTTAAATGCAAAATTGGGGAAATAGATATAATAGCTCTATTCAAAAAAGAAATAGTTTTTGTAGAGGTAAAAACAAGAACCTCTACCTCTTTTGGAACTGGAAGTGAAGCTGTAAATTTTCGTAAACAACAAAGAATATTGAAAATTGCCCAATTGTACTTAGCTACAACAGAAAAATTTCGAAATTTTCAGCCTCGCTTTGACGTGATTGAGATTTATTTAAATCCTGATACATTAGCCTTTGAAAAACTAAGTCATTTCCCCAACGCCTTTTTAATCTTTTAATATCAATCCCACCTTTTCTTTTACTTCTTTCAAAGTTTTTTCAGCAACAGCTTGGGCTCTTTCCGCCCCTTCCTTTAAAACCTTCAAAACATAATCTCTACTGAGGTCTTTATAATTTTTTTGTATAACAGTCAATTTATCTATTACGACCTCTGCTAATTCCTTCTTTAAAGTGCCATAACCCTGTCCGTTAAATTTATTTATAACTTCTTCTATTTCCATGCCTGTAAACAAACTATAAATAGTCAAAAGGTTGCTGACTCCTGGCTTATTATCCCAATCCAATCTTATTTCACTCTCAGAATCAGTTACTGCTTTCATTATCTTTTTCTTAATTGAAGAAGGCTCGTCCAAAAGATTGATTCTGTTATTTGGATCACTGTCACTTTTACTCATCTTTTTAGTAGGGTCAGTAAGACTCATTATTCTCGCACCAAGTTTTAAAATCATAGGCTCAGGAACTACAAAAGTTTCACCAAATCTGTTGTTAAAACGCTGCGCAATGTCTCTTGTCAGTTCTAAGTGCTGCTTTTGGTCTTCTCCTACAGGAACATAATGGGTATTGTATAAAAGTATATCTGCTGCCATCAAGTCCGGATATGTAAAAAGTCCAACTGAAACAGATTCCTTTCCTTTGCTTTTATCCTTAAATTGTGTCATCCTGCTCAATTCACCAAAATAGGTTATACATTGTAGCAACCATGCCAATTCTGCATGGGCAGGAACGTGAGACTGAATAAAAATGGTAACTTTTTTAGGATCTAAACCTATTGCAAGGTAAAGTGCTGCCAATTCAATAGTTTTTTCCTTTAAAACTTTAGGGTCTTGAGGAACTGTTAAAGCATGTAAATCAACGGCACAAAAAAAGCATTCATAATCATCTTGTAGCGCAACAAATTGTCTCATTGCACCCAAGTAATTACCTATGTGAATATCTCCCGAGGGTTGTACTCCTGAAAAAACTTTTTTCAAGCTATCAACTCCTTTTCAATTGAGTATTTTATGTCGTTTAGAAAAAATTATAAGAGAAAATTTCAAAATTTGCAATGAAATTTAAAATAATTCCCTCATAAATCCTTTTCCATGGACTTCGGCTACATCTAATATAGAGATAAAAGCATTTTCATCTATTTGGTGTACAATAAGTTTAAGTTGTGGAAGCTGTGTTAAAGACACAATGGAATATAAAACCTTTTTGTTCTCTTTGGTATAAGCACCCTCTCCATGAAGCAAAGTAACCCCTCTTTTTAATGTAGTCATTATTTCTTTGCTCACTTCTTCTACTTTATCAGTAACCACCAGCACCATTTTTTGTCTATTAAAACCTTTTATAGTTTTATCCACCATATAGGAAGTAATGTACATTGAGACAAGAGTGTAAAGAGCACTGGTTAAACCAAAAAATACTGCTCCGATAGCTACAATGAAAAAGTTAACGATAAAAGAAATATGCCCAATTTCAAAATTATCATATTTCTTTTTTACAATTACAGAAATTATATCTAACCCGCCAGTTGACCCGTGATTACTAAAAACTATTCCCATACCTAAACCATTTAACACTCCGCCGTATAAACTCAAAAGTAATGGATCATTTATATGTAAGATATTTTTTATTGAATAAGTAAGCACCAAAAACAAAGAAAGTGATACAGTACCTATAATAGTAAAAATTGTAAACCTTAAATTTACTTTTTTATAGCTCAAAATTAAAAGTGGGATGTTTAGCAAAAAAATAATGTATCCTGCAGGAAACTTTGTTAAATACTGTATAATAAGTGCAATGCCAGAGACTCCTCCACTTAAAAGTTTAGCATGAACAATAAACATGTTAATACCAATAGCAGACATTAAAGTCCCTATAAGAATAAAGAAAATATTTTTTATACTTTCTCTATTAAAAAAACTTGTTATCTCCAAGCTAACACCTTCTTATCACAATTGAGACTTAATTACTTTACATAAAATTTTTATTGTAATTTTTATTTATACCAATATTTGCTATCAACAATTCTATACTGTAATGCTTCTGCTACATGCTCAAACTTAATATTTTCTGCACCTTCTAAATCAGCAATTGTACGAGCTATTTTTAAAATTTTATTATATCCTCTTGCACTTAAATAAAACTTTTCGAAAGCCTCATTTAAAAATTTTTTAGTATCTTCATCAAGTTTGCAATATTTTTTCAGCATATTTCCTTTTAATTGAGAATTAAAGTATATACCAGTACCTTTATACCTTTTAAGTTGCATTTCTCGTGCTTTTATGACTCGTTCGCGAATTTCTTTGGAACTTTCCGATGGCGTTTCTTCTTCGAAATATTTATCTTTTTTAAGAGGTTTTACCTCCACATGTAAATCAATTCTATCTAACAAAGGTCCTGAAATCTTATTTTGGTATCTTCTTATTTCATTTACACTACAATGGCATTCGCGAGTATCATCGCCATAATAGCCACAAGGACAAGGATTCATAGCTAAAATCAAAATAAATTTGCACGGATAACTAAAACTACCATTTACACGAGTAATTGTAACCACTTCATCTTCTAATGGCTGCCTTAAAACTTCTATTGCATCTTTTTTAAATTCAGGAATCTCATCTAAAAATAACACTCCATAGTGGGCAAGGGATACTTCCCCAGGCTTAGGATATTTTCCTCCCCCAACTAAAGCAACTGTAGAGATAGTATGATGAGGGGCTCTAAAAGGTCGAGTAGTGATAAGAGGCGTACCTTTTGGAAGCAATCCTGCTATACTGTATATCTTGGTAACTTCTAAAGCCTCTTCAAAACTTAACTGAGGAAGAATAGTAGGAAAACGCCTTGCCAACATAGTTTTACCCGCTCCAGGAGGGCCAATCATTAGCACATTGTGGCCTCCGGCAGCGGCAATCTCAAGTACCCTTTTTGCATTTTCCTGCCCTTTTACTTCAGCAAAATCTACGTCGTATTCTACATTATCAAAAAAACTATTAATATCTAAAGTAAAAGATTCTATTTCCCTATCTCCATTTAAAAATTCAACCACTTCTTTTAAATTTTTCATAGGATATACTTTTATCCCCTCTACAACTGCCGCTTCATGTGCATTTTCATAAGGAACAACAATAGAGGAAATACCTTTTTCCTTTGCCCCTATTACCATTGGCAGTATACCATTTACGCCTCTTAGACTTCCGTCCAAAGAAAGTTCACCTACAAAGGCTATATCTTCCTTTTCCTCTTTTATCTCCTCTGTGCATTTTAAAATTCCTATTGCCAAAGGCAAATCAAAAGCAGTACCTTCTTTTTTAGTATCCGCTGGTGCTAAATTTACAGTAATTTTTTTGAGGGGAAATTCAAAGCCACTGTTTTTGATAGCAGACCTTACTCTGTCTCTTGCTTCCTTAACTTCTGTATCGCCCAAGCCCACAATATCAAAAGAAGGAATTCCTGTAGATAAATCTACCTCCACCTCTACCACATAGGCATTTATCCCTAAGACTGCCATACTTTTTACTTTAGAAAGCATAAAAATCCCCCTTATGGTCTTTCCAGAGAAATCTTCCCCAGTTTTCCCTTGCGAAAATCCTCCAGCAAAATATGAGAAGTTTTTAATGTATCTACTTCTCCACCTGCAATTAAACAACCTCTTTTTCTACCTATTTCTTTTAAAAGTTCAAAATCTTCATCTACTATTTTATCAATTTTATAGCGGGACATCAAATAATTAGGATAATACTTTTTTAAGATTGCTACTAAGTTTAATGCTATTTCTTCTATGTCTAATATTTCATCTTTTATAGCTCCAGTAATTGCTAACATAATTCCTACTTTTTTATCGTCAAATTTTGGCCAGAGTATGCCAGGAGTGTCCAAAAGGTCGAAATAAGGAGTTTTTATCCAATGCAAAGCCCTTGTAACCCCCGGCTTATCGCCAGTCTTTGCCCTTTTACTGCCAATTAATTTATTAATAAAAGTAGATTTACCGACATTTGGAACACCTACAATCATTCCTCTCAGCCTTGGAATCATTCCTTTTTGCTTTTTTTTATCCAAAATATCTTGACAAACTCTCTGAGTTGCTTCATTTATCTCTTTAAGGCCAAATCCTGTAATTGAATTAACTTTTACCGCTTCTATTCCCTTTTCTTTAAAATATTCTATCCATAAATCCGTAATTACATCATCAGCCAAATCAGCTTTATTGAGAAGAATGATCCTTTTTTTATTTTTTACAATATCATCAATATCTGGGTTTCTACTGCTTTTAGGTATTCTCGCATCTACTATTTCGTATACTACATCTACTAACTTAAGGTTAGAAACTATCTCCTTTTTAGATTTTGCCATATGTCCAGGATACCACTGTATCATGTCTAATTCCTCCACATATTTAAAAAAGGGGTTTTAACCCCTTTTTACATTAATTCCTTTATCTTTGTAGCAGCTTTTCCTACTCTCTTTCTCAAATAATACAATTTTGCTCTTCTGACTTTACCTCTCCTTATAACCTCTATCTTTTCAATTCTTGGAGAGTGAAGTGGAAAAGTCCTTTCAACTCCAACGCCATAAGATACACGTCTTACAGTGAAAGTCTCTCTTAAACCTGATCCACTCTTTTTAATTACTATCCCTTCAAAAGGCTGAATTCTTTCCCTATCTCCTTCAATAACCTTATAATGTACCCTTATAGTATCTCCTACATTAAAAGGAGTTAAGTCTTTTCTCATCTGCTGACTTTCAACTGCTTTTATTAAGTCCATTATTTTTCCCTCCTTCCACCTTCTAAATGTCAAATCCTTTTTCTCTTAAAAACTTTTTATCTTCTTCAGTCAAAACAGCCTTTTTAAGCAAATCAGGCCGTTTTAAAAGAGTTATCTCTAAAGACTTTTGCCTTCGCCATTTAGCTATTTCGGCATGATTACCACTTAGTAAAATTTCTGGCACCTTCATACCTCTAAAAACTTCTGGCCTTGTATACTGTGGATATTCCAATAAATTATTAGCAAAGGATTCTTCTATAGCGCTTTGAGGGTGTGAAAGTACTCCTTCAATAAGTCTTGTTACAGCGTCAATGATAGCCATGGCGGCTATCTCTCCGCCTGTCAATATAAAATCTCCTAAAGAAATTTCTTCATCAATAACAGAATAGACTCTTTCATCTATTCCTTCATAGTGTCCACACAAAAGGGCTATTCTTTCTAATTTAGACATCTTAACCGCCATTTCCTGATTAAAAATTTTACCTTTAGGACCAAGGTAATATACAGGGATATTTCCTTGACTTTTTACAAATTCAATTGCATCAAAGAGAGGCTGAGGCATCATCACCATTCCTGGCCCGCCTCCATAAGGATAATCATCTACTCTTTTGTGTTTATCCTTTGAAAAATCTCTTATATTTATCAAATTAACTTTTATTTTTCCTTTTTCAATAGCCCTTTTCAATATACTATAGGATAAAACACTATCAAACATTTCAGGAAATAGGGTTAAAACGTCAAAAATCATCATAGCCCCTCCAGAAGGTGGACCACCATTACTTTATTGTCAACATCAACTTTTTTAACCACTTCTTTTATAGCAGGAATTAGTATTTCCCTCTCCTCAGTTTTTATTACATACACATCATTTGCACCTGTCTTAAGTACCTCTACCAATGTACCCAGAAAACTTCCTTCTTCTGTATACACCTTCATCCCGACTAAATCTTTGATGAAATATTCATTTTCTTCTAACTCCAAAGCATTTTGAGAGTCAACTTTTAAAAAGGCCCCTTTTAATTTTTCTGCATCGCCTCTAGTATCAATTCCTTTTAATTTTACACAAACTCCTTTAGATATAATCTTGACATATTCAATGTCATATTTGTGGGGCCTTTGTTGGTCATCAAAAATCCATACATACTCAAGGTCATAAAACCTTTCGGGAACATTGGTAAGAGGATATACTTTAACTTCGCCCTTAATGCCATGGGCAGAAGTAACTTTTCCTACATTATAATAATCAGCCATACCACCACCTAAATTATCTCAACAATCACACGTTTCTTTTCTTTTAAGGCAGCAGCTTTAACCAACGTGCGAATTGCTTGAGCAATCCTTCCCTGTTTCCCAATTACTTTTCCCATATCTTCGGGAGCAACTTTAAGCTCTATGATAACAGATTGCTGTCCTTCAATTTCATTGACTTCTACAGCATCAGGATTGTCAACTAACGCCTTGGCTATAGTTTTAACCAATTCTCCCATTATTACACCTCCTCACAAGAGAGGATTATTGAGATGCACTATTGCCAATTATACCTTCTTTTTTAAACAGTGACTTTACAGTATCTGAAGGTTGGGCACCAACACTAAGCCACTTTTTAGCCTTTTCAACATCTATTTTTATTTCAGCAGGCTGGGCTATAGGATTGTAATATCCTATCTCATCAATAAACCTTCCATCTCTTGGTGATCTTGAATCTGCTACTACTATCCTGTAAAAAGGTCTTTTCTTAGCCCCAAACCTTTTTAATCTTATTCTGACTGCCACTTTCTCACCTCCTTCAAAAGTTGCCCACCTTCCGATATCATCTAAAGAAAGGCAGCCTCATTTTACCTTTCTTTAGGTCTTTGTCAATATCAGCAAATTTCTTCATCATCTTTTTAGTTTCTTCAAACTGTTTTAAGAGGCTATTTACCTGTTGGATGGTGGTACCGCTGCCTTTGGCAATTCTTTTCTTTCTACTGCCATTTATAATAGAAGGGTTTTGCCTTTCTTCTTTAGTCATAGATTGAATAATGGCTTCTATCCTCTTTAAGTCTTTTTCTGAAAAGTCCACATTTTTAAGCATGTTTTTGTTCATTCCAGGGATCATACTGAGAAGTTGGTCTAAAGGCCCCATATTTTTAAGACTCTGCAATTGTTCTAAGAAATCTTCCAGTGTAAACTGTTTTGTTAAAAGCTTTTGCCCTAGCTCTTGTGCCTTTTTCTCATCAATTGCTGCTTGGGCCTTTTCAATTAAAGTCAAAACATCTCCCATTCCCAAAATACGAGAGGCCATTCTATCAGGATAAAAGGGCTCTAAGTCTGTTAGTTTTTCACCTGTTCCAATGTATTTTATAGGTTTTTGTGTAACAGCCTTAATAGAAAGAGCTGCTCCACCCCTCGTATCTCCATCCAATTTTGTCAATATAACTCCTGTTATATCTAACCTTGCATTAAAGGAAGACGCTACGTTTACTGCGTCTTGACCTGTCATCGCATCTACTACTAACAAAATCTCATCTGGTTGTACTGCTTTTTTTATATTTACAAGTTCCTCCATTAATTCTTCATCTACGTGAAGCCTACCCGCAGTATCTATGATAATTACGTCAGAGTTATGAGACTTTGCATAATCAATAGAAGCTTTTGCAATATCAACAGGGTTTACTTTGTCCCCCATTGTAAAAACTGGTACATTTACATTAGCTCCTACAACCTGTAACTGCTTTATCGCAGCCGGTCTGACGACGTCACAGGCTACTAGTAGGGGATTTTTTCCCTGCTTCTTTAACAAGTTTGCCAATTTCCCACAAGCAGTGGTCTTTCCAGAACCTTGAAGTCCAACCATCATTATAACTGCAGGAACTTTATTCCCTATATTTAACCGGCTTTGAGTAGACCCCATAAGGGCTATAAGCTCATCATTGACTATCTTTATCACCTGTTGCCCCGGGGTCAGGCTTTCCATCACTTCTTGTCCTAAAGCTTTTTCTGTAACAGAGTTTATAAAGTCTTTTACTACCTTAAAGTTGACATCCGCTTCTAAGAGGGCAACTTTTACTTCCCTCATAGCTTCTTTTATATCTTTTTCTGTGAGTTTTCCTTTTCCTCTTAACTTTTTAAAGATTTCCTGCAGCCTTTCAGATAGGCTTTCAAAAGCCATTAAAATTTACCTCCTACAGATTTAGCTCTTCTATTTCACGAGCTATCTCCTCAATAATTTTTAAAATTTCTGGGTCTCTTTCTCTTTCCCGTATTATTTCAATGCCCTTTTTTATCTTATCCAGTTTATTCATTATTTCTTGATGTCTTTTTACCAACCCTAACTTTTCCTCAAAAAACTCTAACGAGCTTTCTGCTCTTTTTAAAGTGTCATAAACTCCCTGCCGTGAGATATCCAAAAGTTCGGAAATTTCTCCAAGAGAATAATCATTTAAATAATACATCTCAAAAATTTCTCTTTGCTTATCTGTAAGCAAAGCACCATAAAAATCATACAAAAGAGTCATAAATAAAAAATCATCATCCACAAAAATCCCACCCGTTAAGGTCCTAACCTTTACATTAAGATTTTATATGAAGGGCTGCTTTTTGTCAAGCTGTGTTTTTTCATTTTTTTGCGATTTAATTTACTGAAAAATAGCAGAAACGAAAGATTTTGCATCAAAAGCTTGCAAATCCTCTATTCCTTCCCCAATTCCTATATATCTTATAGGTACATTTAATTCTGATTTTATAGCTACAACAATTCCACCTTTTGCCGTTCCATCTAATTTGGTAAGTACAATACCGGTTATATCAGAAACTTCTTTAAATATTTTCGCCTGTTGAAGAGCATTTTGACCAGTTGTAGCATCTAAAACTAAAAAGGTTTCTACTCTCGCTTCAGGATATTCCCTATCTATAACTTTGCGTATTTTCCTCAATTCCTCCATCAGATTCTTTTTATTATGCAGTCTACCTGCAGTATCACAAATAAGTATATCTATTCCCCTTGCTTTTGAGGCTTGAATGCCATCAAAAATAACAGAAGCTGGATCTGAGCCTTCTTGGTGTTTGATAATTGGACAGTTAACTCTCTCTGCCCATATTTCTAACTGGTCAATAGCTGCAGCTCTAAAAGTATCACCTGCTGCTAGCATAACTTTTTTGCCTTCTTTTTTGTACAAATAAGCTAATTTTCCAATTGTAGTAGTCTTTCCTACTCCATTTACCCCAACGTTCAATATCACCATAGGAGAAGTCAAGGTAAAAGGTTCTACATCCTTTTGCAAAATTTCATAAACTTCTTCAGCTAAAAGTTCTTTTATTTGAGATGCATCATAAATCTTTCTTTCTTTTGCCTTTTGACGTATTCCTTCTATAATCTTAGAAGTAGTACTAATACCTATATCAGCTAAAATTAAAATCTCTTCTAATTCTTCCAAAAGTTCTTCGTCAATTTTTCTACCTATTGTAACAATACTATCTATTTTAGAAGTCAAATTTTCTCTTGTTTTTAAAAGTCCTTCTTTAATCTTTTGAAAAAAACCTTTTTTTTCAGCAGTTTCGGATTCTTTTTTAGATTTGTCAAAAAAATTAAGCATGTTTTACCAAGCCTCCTATTTTGTCGTCAGTATTTAGTTTAAGGGATAACAATTTGGAAACTCCTTTTTCTTGCATTGTTACACCGTATATCGCATCTGCCACCATCATTGTCCCTTTTCTGTGGCTTACAACTATAAACTGAGTATCTCTTGACAATTCTTTCAGAAACTCAGCAAATCTCTCCACATTTGCATCATCTAATGCTGCATCTATCTCATCCAATATACAAAAAGGAGTAGGTTTTATAATTAGCATTGCAAATAAAAGGGAAATAGCAACTAATGCCTTTTCTCCTCCTGAAAGAAGAGAAAGGGTTTGCAATTTCTTTCCTGGGGGCTGTGCTTTAATTTCTATACCTGTTTCTAAAAGATTGTCTTCATCAGTAAGTATTAACTCTGCATTACCCCCTCCAAAAAGTCGCCTAAACGTCTCCTTAAATTGAATCTGTAGGATTTCAAAACCATCTTTAAATTTTGTTTTGATAATTTTATTTGCTTCTTCGATTACAGAAATCAAAGATTCCTTTGCCTTTATAATATCTTCCATCTGAGATTTTAAAAAATCATACCTTTCCTTTACCTCTTTATATTCTTCAATAGCATCTATATTCACATTACCTAATCCTTTTATAGCCTTTGCCAAATGATCTGCTCTTTGTCTTAATTTTGAAATCTCGCCTTCTTCAGCTTCTTCAAAAGCTCTGTCTAAGGTCAATTCATATTCTTCCCAAAGCCTATTTTTGATATTGTCAATCTCTATCTGGAATCTTTGCATTTCCATTTCTACCTTATGAAATTCTTCATTAATATTAGTAAATTCTTGTTGTAAAATCGAAAATTTTTCTTTACGCTTTTGTAAATCCTCTTCTTCTTGGAAAATATTATCTTCTAAAGAAGAAATATCTTTTTGAATTTTTTTTACTTCTTGTTGTAATTTATATATTTCTCCTTGCAACTTTTCCCTATCTAAACTCAAATTGACCTTTAAGCTTTCTATTTCTTTAATATTCTTTTCCTTCTCTACTATATTGTTTTTTTCTCTATCAAATTCTTGCCGTTTATCTTTTAAGTTATGAAGTTCATTCTGGAGCTTTTGTTCGATTTTAGCGATTTCAATCTTCAAAGCAGTGATTTCTTTATCTAAAATTGCTAAATTTTCCTCTCCTTTATTGTTTTTTTCTTTAAAGCCATTGATCAAAGCATCCAATCGTTCTTTTTCTTTTTCTAAGCTTTCTAACTCTTTTAAAAACCGGTCAATTTCTTGTTGATAATTTCTAACATTTTCCTTTAATTCATCAATTTCTAAAGTATAATTTTCTAGTTGATTTAATAAATTTCCTATTTCTTTTTCTAATGAAATCCTCCTTTGCTCATTAGAAGTTATATTGTAGCTAATATCAAAAATTTCTTTGTTCAATAATTCTATTTGCTCCTCTTCATGAATTTTATCATTTATTTTTTGCCCAATTTCTTCCCCCAATATTTCTTGTTGATTTTTTAAACTATCAATATCTTTTTTCAGTTTAGTTATCTCTTCTTTTCTTTTAAAGATGCTTTGAAGTTTAGGTTTTAAACTGCCACCTGTTATTGCACCCCCTGGATTTATAACTTCTCCTTCTAATGTTACAATTTTATAAGCTTGATTATATTTTTTAGATAACCTCACTGCATTTTCAATGGTATCTACTATAATAACACGGCCTAACAAAAAATTAAAAATTTCTTCTAAATTATCGTTATACTTTATTAGCTTAGAAGCAACTCCAATTACGCCTTTCTCAGTCAAAATATTGCTTTCCTGTTGAGAAAGACCCCTCCCACGGATTAAATCAAGAGGCAAAAAAGTAGCTCTTCCTAAATCTTTTTGTTTTAACCTTTCAATTATTTCCGCTACTCCCTCAGAAGATTTTATAACTATATTCTGTATACTTGAGCCTAATGCTACCTCAATTGCTGTGCTATAAGTATTTTCAACCTCTAAAAGTTCCCCCACTACTCCTATTATATTTTCCTTAAAAGAAGGAATATTTTCAGAGAGTTTTAACAAGTTCCGCACAGTTCCACTATAGCCTTCGTAATTTTTATCCATCTCCTCTAAAATAGAAAGTCGTGACCTTTTTCTTTCAATTTCTTCTTTAATAACTTTTAAAGTATCTTCTCTCAAAATCAGCTCATTATCAATTTTTTGTAAAGCTTGCTGTTTAGTAATCCTTTGCTGATTCTTTTTATCCAGTTCTTTTTGTAAAATTTGTAATTCTTCAACAATTTTATTTTTTTCTTTATCCAAAATTTCTATTCGATTTTGAATTTCCTCTATATGCTTTTTTAAATTTTGCTGCCTACTTATTGCCTCTTCCTTTAGAGAATTGTTCAAAGACAATTTTCCTTTCACGTCTGCTATGCTATTTAAAATTTCAATTATATCTTCCTTAGCTTTTTCAACTTCTTCTATCTCATTCTTTTGTTTCTTTTGCAAACTTACATATTCTTCTTGAAATTGTCTTAACTTTTCTTCCAATTCTTCCTTGTTTGCATGTAAAAGGGCTACATTAGACTCTATCCTTTTAAGTTCTTCCTTTAAAACTCTTTCCCGTTTTGCAGCTTTTTCTAACTCCTCTCTGTAAAGCTCTGTGGTTTCTTCC
>NZ_AVAF01000152.1 GCF_000445185.1 Thermoanaerobacter sp. A7A | reverse complement strand
TTAAAACTCTTTCCCGTTTTGCAGCTTTTTCTAACTCCTCCCTGTAAAGTCGAGAGGTTTCTTCTAAATTTCTAAGCTTCTCTATTATTAATTCCCTTTTTCCTGAGACTATCTCTATCTCTCTTAACTTATTGTGATATTCCTCTTTTTCACTGTCCAATTGCTGTTTTAAGTCATGAATTTCTTTTTCTTTATATAACAAATTCTCCTCTTGATTGATTTTATGTATTTTTTTTACATCTAATTGATTTTTTAAGTTCTCATATTTTCCTTTTAAAGCATCGTACTGATTCATAGACCTCTTTGCTAATTGAATATATAAACTTATATCTACTTTTCTTTTTTCCTGATGAAGTTTTAAAAACTCTTCTGCCTTGCTTTTTTGCGTTTCCAAAGTAGTAAGCTGCTTCTCTAATTCTACAACTATATCGTTTAAACGAAGTAGATTATCATTAGCTGCTGTGAGTTTCCTTTCTGCTTCTTCTTTTTTATATCTGTACTTTGAAATACCTATTGCTTCCTCAAAAATTTGTCTTCTATCTTCTGGTCTTGCAGATAGGATCTCGTCTATTCTCCCTTGTCCTATTATTGAATAGCCTTCTTTTCCTACTCCTGTATCTAAAAAAAGCTCGTATATGTCCTTAAGACGGCAAGGAGTTTTATTTATAAAAAACTCACTTTCGCCAGATCTAAAAATTTTTCTGGTAATAACTACTTCTGTATAATCAAAAGGAAGATAACCATCGGAATTATCAAGGGTGAGATTTATTTCACAAAAACCTAAAGGTTTTCTATTCTCGCTACCTGCAAAAATTACATCCTCTAACTTAGAACCTCTTAAACTTTTGATACTTTGTTCTCCCAGAACTAATCTAATAGCGTCAGAAATATTACTTTTGCCACTTCCATTTGGACCTACAATTGCTGTTACACCTTTTTCAAAATTAAGAGTTACTTTGTCTGCAAAAGACTTAAAGCCTTGAAGTTCAAGTTTCTTAAGGTACATACCACCACTCCTTATGCACCTTCCATTTTACCACATCTACATTTAAATTTCATCTTCATTTTTTCGTATTTCTTCTACAATCTCCTCTATTTCTTCCTTATAAGAAGAAGGTGCTAATATCTCCCCCCATCCTGTTACCGTTTGAAACAATCCATCATAAGCCGTATCATGATAACTTCTTATAAAATGTGGTATCCCCTTTTCTTTTAAAATGCCTTCTAACAGTTTAGCTTCTATTTCATTTTCTAACACTAAAATTTTAACGAAGCCTTCCATCAAAATCACCTCTATATAAAAATAAAACCTGCAAAAAAGCAGGTTTAGATTATCTTGGTTCTACAATAAATTTTATCGCTGTCCTCATTTCGCCGTCTATCTCAATCTCTGAAAAGGCAGGAATCGCAATTAAGTCTATGCCATTTGGCGCCACAAACCCCCTTGCTATTGCAATAGCCTTAACCGCTTGATTTACTGCACCTGCCCCAACCGCCTGAATTTCTGCTGAAGATTTTTCTCTTAAGACGGCTGCTAATGCACCTGCTACAGACTTAGGTTTAGATTTAGCTGATACTTTTAGAACCTCCACTGTAAAATAACCTCCTTCATACATTATTGTGAAAATGAATACATTTGATATATATTATATATTCGATAAAAAACCAATATTTCCTTCTTTTTTATAAAATTTTTTTAAAAATTATTTTTTATAAAATCGGTTATAGAAATACGCATAATCTTTTTATCAGTACAAACAACTATTTTGTCGTCAGTCAGACTATTTAATATTTTAAATTCCGTCTTTACGTTGTATTTTTTTTCTAAAAACAACTTGTTGAATTTTTTTTGCCCTATAATTGTGGAAATCCGCTTTTCATTAGAAAAAATTGTAACCTTTGTGTTCCTTATATTTTTATCCTCAAATACCCTTATGAGAATGTCAAGAATAACACTTGACTCAACTAATTGTCCCATCGCAGGATGAAAAGGACCTGCTACTACATCTTTATTGTAATTAATATTTTCTGTCGTTTGAAGTCCAATCCGAATGACATCAATATTATTCTTAATAAAAATTATATACATTTTCTTTGAAATTTCAACAGCCTCTTGCAAGGTTAGAGGAAAGAATCTTCCTTCTTTATACATTCTTTCAAGATAAGTATTTTTAATCACCAAAGTAGGATAAATCCTCACAAAATCAGGTTTCAACTCCACAATCTTATAAGCGGTATTTAAAGATTTCTCTAAGTTATCTCCAGGTAGTCCTATCATTATTTGCAATCCTAATTTAAAGTCATATTGCCGAATTAGATTCACAGCTTTTACGACATCCTCACTTGTATGACCTCTTCTACTTTTTAAAAGCACTTCTTCATCCATTGACTGTACTCCAAGTTCTATTATTGAAACTTTGTATCTCTTAAGATTTTGTAAAATCTCGGTGTCTATATAATCAGGACGAGTAGACAAACGAATAGCATCTATTTTGCCATTGTCCAAATATTCTTTCGCAATTCCCAAGTAGAGATTTTGCTTATCCTGTGGTATTCCTGTAAAACTTCCACCAAAAAAAGATACCTCTATTTCTGCATTACTTGGAAGAGTTTTTAAATGGGTTTCTATGGTTTGCCTTACGTATTCTTCTGTTATCTCCTGTTGTTGGCCTGTTATTGAATTTTGATTGCAAAAAACACACTTAAAAGGACAACCTAAATGGGGTATAAAAAGTGGTATTATATACATCTTTTTTTTCATTTTAATATCCCCAATTTAATCAATGCTTCCATAGCCGCAGCTTGCTCAGCTTCTTTTTTACTTTTACCATAACCCTTTCCTAATATTACATCTCCAATACGCACTTGGGTTACAAAAGTTTTATTATGGTCAGGG
>NZ_AVAF01000151.1 GCF_000445185.1 Thermoanaerobacter sp. A7A | reverse complement strand
CTTTTTTACTTTTACCATAACCCTTTCCTAATATTACATCACCAATCCGCACTTGAGTTACAAAAGTTTTATTATGGTCAGGACCCATTTCCTCTATTAGCTCATAGATAATTTTCCCTATTTCCATGCTTTGAACAACTTCTTGCAGTTTTGTTTTATAGTCGCGATAAATAAGCCCTTCCAAAACTTCTTCAATGATATTTTTGAACATTCTAAAACTTACATTGCGAACGACTTCTAATCCTCCATCCAGATATACAGCAGCCAGTATCGCTTCCATAGCATCTGCAAGAATAGAATCCCTTTCTCTTCCTCCAGTCAGTTCTTCTCCTTTGCCAATGCGCAAAAAGTTGCCTAATTCTATTTCTCTTGCACATCTAGCAAGGGAGGGCTCACAAACTATTTCAGCTCTATATTTAGAAAGAGAACCTTCTTCTAAATCTTTTCTATTCTTGTACAAATACTCGCTTATTACAAGGCTTAGGACAGAATCTCCTAAAAACTCCAATCTTTCATTGCTAATCTTGCTATTTTTACCTTCGTGAGCCCATGAACTGTGAGTTAAAGCCTCTATAAGCAAATTTTTATCTTTAAAACTATAGTTTATTCTCTTTTCTAATTCAGACAAATTTTCTCTTTTCACTTCCATACCTCTTTTAAAATTTTTTAAAAAGTAATGTCCCATTATGTCCTCCAAAGCCTAAGGAATTAGAAATCGCATAATTTACTTCTTTTTCTATAGCCTCGTTAGGCACATAATTCAAATCGCACTCTGGATCAGGAGTTTCGTAATTAATAGTAGGAGGTATAATGCCATTTTTTATAGTCAAAACAGTAGCAACAGCTTCAACAGCCCCTGCTGCTCCTAACAAATGGCCTAGCATAGACTTGATAGAGCTTACATAGAGTTTATACGCATGGTCTTTAAAGACTTTCTTTATAGCCATTGTTTCAAATTTGTCGTTATATTCAGTGGAAGTTCCATGAGCATTGATATAATCTATCATGTCAAAACTTACTTTTCCGTCCTTTAAAGCTGCTTCCATTGCACGAGCAGCTCCTTCTCCTTCTGGCGCAGGAGCAGTTATGTGGTAAGCATCATCTGTAGCACCATAACCTATTATCTCTGCATAAATTTTAGCTCCTCTTTTTTGCGCATGTTCTAAAGATTCTAAAATTAAGCTTGCAGACCCTTCTCCCATTACAAAACCATCTCTATTCAAATCAAAAGGACGGGAGGCTTTTTTAGGGTCCTCATTTGTGGACATAGCTTTCATTGCACAAAAGCCTGCAAAAGACATGGGAGTTATAGCTGCTTCAGTACCACCTGTGACTATAAGTTCTGCATCTCCCCTTTGAATAGCTTTAAAAGCTTCTCCTATAGCATTAGTACTGGAAGCACAGGCATTTACTATAGTCTCGTTTATCCCTTTTAGCCCAAAAGTTATTGCAATTTGACCTGCTGCCATATTTGCTATCATCATAGGTATGAAGAAGGGACTTACTTTTCCGGGACCTTTTTCATACATAATTTTCATCTGATTTTCAAAAGTTTCAATTCCTCCTATGCCTGTACCGTAAATAACACCAAACCTGTTTAAATCAACTTTAGAAAGGTCAATTTGTGAATCCTCTAACGCCAACTTCGCGCTGGCAACAGCAAACTGGATGAACCTATCCATTCTTCTTGCTTCTTTTTTATCTATGTATAAAGTGGGTTCAAAATCTTTTACTTCTGCTGCTACCTTAGTAGGAAACTCCGACACGTCAAATTTGGTAACAGTGTCTATTCCAGACTCACCATTTATTAAAGAATTCCAAAATTTTTCTACAGTATTACCTAAAGGTGTAATGACTCCTACTCCTGTTACAACTACTCTGTTCATGAGTTAAAACCTCCAAAATAGAGTAAAATTTTATATTGCATAAAGTCCCGCAACGCGGGACCTCAATTATTCAAGATTGCTTAAGTATTCTACTACATCACCTACTGTTTTAATCTTTTCAGCATCTTCATCAGGAATTTCAATATCAAACTCTTCTTCCAGAGCCATTATGAGCTCTACTATGTCCAAAGAGTCTGCTCCTAAATCATCTATAAAAGATGACTCCATCGTTATTTCCTCTGGATCAATGCCGAGTTGTTCGGCTATTATGTCCCTTACTTTTTCAAAAATCATACCTTCTTCACCTCCTCTCAAAAATTATACATTATGATAATATTACATAACCATTCCTCCGTCAACATTTATTACTTGCCCGGTAATGTAATCTGAAGCGGGACTCGCCAAAAAAGCAACTAATTCAGCTACATCCTCCGGTTTTCCAGCTCTTTTCAAAGGAATACTCTTTAACATATTTTCTTTTATTTCATCTTTTAACACACTTGTCATATCCGTTTCAATGAAGCCGGGAGCTACAGCATTTACTGTTATTCCCCGATTTGCTAACTCTTTTGCAACAGATTTAGTAAGTCCTATCACTCCTGCTTTAGAAGCAGCATAGTTAGCTTGACCTGCATTTCCCATTATTCCCACAACTGATGTAATATTTATTATTTTCCCTTTTCTCTTTTTTATCATATACTTTGATGCAAATTTTATTACATTAAATGTACCTTTTAAATTTACATCTATTACTTGGTCCCACTCGCTTTCATCCATCTTCAAAATTAAATTGTCCTTTGTAATTCCCGCATTATTTACTACAACATCTATACTACCAAATTCTTCTACAATTTTATCTATCGCTTTTTCAACCTCATCGTATTTAGAGACGTCACATTTGACAGCCATTGCCTCTACTCCATACTCTTTTGCTTCTTTTACAACCTCTTCAGCACTTTTATCACTTTTCGAATAGTTGACGACAATATTAAATCCATCCTTTGCCAAGCGTAAAGCAATAGCACGTCCTATTCCTCTTGACCCACCTGTTATAAAAGCAGTTTTTCTTTCAGTTTCCATACTTATACCCCCAAAGCAGAGAGAGTCTTTAAAAGGGACTCCTCATCTTCAAAATTATAAGCATTTTTGGTTTTGTCAATCTTTTTAACAAAACCTGTAAGAGTTTTTCCTGGTCCTATCTCAACAAAAGTATCTACACCATCTTCAATCATTCTTTTTACAGATTGTTCCCATAGCACAGGATGACTCACCTGTTTTATGAGCAAATCTTTAACTTCTTCCTTTGTAACATAGTTAGCTGTTACATTTGATATTACAGGAACTTTTAACTCTTTTATTTCTATTTTTTCTAAGTCCCTCTCTAGGAGTTCTCCTGCTTTTTTTAACATGCTGCAGTGGAAAGGTGCGCTGACTGCTAATACTACTGCTCTTTTTGCACCTTTTTCTTTGGCTAGCTCGACAGCTTTTTCCACAGCTTTTACTTCTCCAGATATAACTAATTGTCCAGGACAGTTGTAATTAGCAGGTTCTACTATTCCAACTTGTGATACAGTACGGCAAATCTCTTCTACTACTTCATTTTCAAGTCCCAGTATTGCTGCCATAGTACCCACTCCTTGGGGTACTACTTCCTGCATATACTTTCCTCTGTTTTTCACTAAACGAACCGCATCTTCAAAATCTAAAGCTTCAGCCAATACTAAAGAGGAATACTCTCCTAAGCTCAATCCTGCAGTAACCTCAGCCTTTATTCCTCTCTTTTGCAAAACCTTTGTTAAAGCAACAGAAACCGTTAAAATGGCCGGCTGGGTATTTTCTGTTTTCATAAGTTCTTCTTCTGGTCCCTCAAAACAAAGTTCAGATATGCTAAACCCTAAAGCTTCATCTGCTCTTTCAAAAATTTCTCTTGCCTCTTGGTATTTTTGGTATATTTCTTTGCCCATTCCAGCATATTGGGCACCTTGCCCGGGGTAAATAAAAGCTACTTTCATTTTTTCACCTCATTTTATTCAAATTGTCAATTACTTCCTCCGCTTGTTTCATTATGTCCTCTATTATCTCTTTTACAGGTTTAATATCATTTATAAGTCCTGCAATTTGACCTGCCATCACAGAACCATATTCTACATCACCGTCTACTACCGCTGCTCTTAATTTTCCTTCCCCTAATTTTTCTAATTGTTCCTTAGGAGCACCCATTTGCTCTAACTTTTCAAATTCTCTTGTCAGTTTGTTTTTTAATGACCTGACTGGATGACCTGTGCTTCTTCCTGTAACAACGGCATCTCTGTCTTTTGCCTTTAAAATATATTCTTTGTAACGAGGATGAGCAGTACATTCAGTAGAGCATACAAACCGAGTTCCCATTTGAATACCTGAAGCTCCTAAGCAAAATGCAGCTGCAAAACCACGTCCATCAGCAATTCCTCCTGCAGCGATGACTGGAATTTTAACAGCATCTACTACTTGAGGTACTAATGCCAAAGTCGTTAGTTCTCCAATATGACCTCCCGATTCTGTTCCTTCAGCAATAACAGCATCCACACCAATGTCCTCCATTCTTTTTGCTAATGCTACTGAAGGCACAACAGGAATAACTTTAATACCCCGTTCTTTAAGTCTTTGTATGTACTTACCTGGATTCCCTGCTCCAGTGGTTATGACATCTACTTTTTCTTCTAAAATAACCTCCATAACTTCATCAACAAAAGGAGACAAAAGCATTACATTGACGCCAAAAGGTTTATCAGTAAGTTCTCTTGCCTTCCGTATCTGTTCCCTTACAAAACTAGCTGGTGCATTACCTGCTCCTATTATTCCTAAACCTCCTGCATTTGACACGGCAGCAGCTAGTTCTGCAGTTGCGACCCATGCCATTCCACCCTGAAATATTGGATATTTTATATTGAGCATTTCTACTATTTTAGTTTTAAACATATTTTTCACCCCTTACTTGCTCCATCTTATAACACTTGATGCCCAAGTCAAACCTGCACCAAAAGCGACAGTTAGTATGACATCGCCTTTTTTTATCAGTCCTTTTCTATAGGCTTCATCTAAGGCTATAGCAACAGAGGCAGCAGAGGTATTACCGTATTTATCAAGATTTATATAAACTTTATCATTGCTAAGTTTTAACCTCTTCCTCGCCGCTTCAATTATTCTTGTGTTTGCTTGGTGAGGTATAAGCATATCTATGTCTTCTGGTTTTAAACCACATCTGTTTAAAGCCTCAATAGTAGCACTATCCATTACTTTTACTGCAAACTTAAATACTTCTTGCCCTTCCATAAAAATAGTATGTAAATTCTTTTTTACAGTCTCTTCGCTGGCCGGCATTCTAGAACCACCTGCTGGCATGTACAAGTGTTTCCCGCCAGTGCCATCAGCTCCTAAATAAGAACTCAATATTCCATATCCGCTTTCAACTCTTCCCACAACTACTGCCCCTGCTCCATCTCCAAAGAGAACACAAGTGTTTCTATCCTTCCAGTTTATTATTTTAGACAAAGTTTCTGCTCCAATAACCAATATTTTGTTATACATACCAGTCTCTACAAATTGCTGAGCGATAGCAAGTCCATATATAAAGCCTGAACATCCGACGGAGATATCAAAAGCAGCAGCGTTGGCTGCACCTAAATTAGCTTGAACTATGCAAGCAGTAGATGGGAAATTCATATCAGGTGTAACAGTTGCAACAATGATCATGTCAATTTCTGAAGGGTCAACTTTAGCATCTTCCAAAGCCTTCTTTGCGGCTTTAGTAGCCAAGTCAGAAGTAGCTTGTGAAGAATCTGCAATGCGCCTTTCTTTAATTCCAGTCCTTGTAGTAATCCATTCATCAGAAGTATCCACCATTTTTTCTAAATCAAAATTAGTAAGAACTTTTTCGGGAACATAACTTCCTGTACCTAAAATTCCTGCAGCAATCTTTTCACACACTTAACTCATCTCCCATTGACTCAATTTCTTCTTTTATGTGATTTAAGACATCATTATCTACAAAATTTTTAGCTTGTTTTATCGCATTAAAAATAGCTTTTGCTTTTGAGTTGCCATGGGCTTTTATGACTGGCTTTTTAATTCCTAAAAGAGGGGCTCCTCCGTATTCAGTGTAATCCATTTTTTTAGTTATTCTTTTTAATCCACCCATTATCAAAAGAGCACCCAGTTTAGTAAAAATATTTCGGGTCAACTCTTCCTTTAAAAGTTGAGAAATCACAGAAGCAATTCCTTCCATAGACTTTAGTATCGCATTTCCCACAAATCCATCGCAGACTACAACTTCACAGACGCCGTAAGGAATATCTCTTCCTTCTACATTCCCAATAAAATTTAGTTTTGATTTTTTAAGTTCTTCAAAAGCCTTTTTTACTACTTCATTACCTTTTTCCTCTTCTACTCCTATATTAAAAAGCCCTACTCTTGGTCTTTCTATCCCAAACATTTTTTGTGCATAAACATGTCCCATGACAGCAAATTGTACCAAATTTTGAGCATCACAATTAGTATTAGAACCTGCATCTAATAACACAGTAGCCCCATTTAAAGTAGGAAGTATTGGAGCCAAAGCTGGTCTGTCAATTCCCTTGATGCGCCCTAAAGTAAGCAATGCTCCTGCCATGAGAGCTCCTGTATTGCCAGCTGACAAAAAAGCATCCACTTCATCCTTTTTAAGAAGTTCTAGACCTGCTATCATTGAAGAATCCTTTTTCCTTCTAACAGCCGTAACAGGCGCTTCATCATTTTCAATAACTTCTGAAGCATAAACAAGCTTAAGCCTTTTCTCCTTTCCTTGGAGGCCGCGTAAAACTTCTTCTTTTCCAATAAGGACAATTTCTATATCATGAAAATGATTTAGTGCCTCTAAGCTGCCTTTAATTATCTCCTCTGGAGCATGGTCACCACCCATAGCATCAATTGCTAACCTCAACAGTGTCACTCCTTTTTTTTAGAAAATCCTCATCAATGGCTACTAAAATGAACTTACCTCTGAATACTTCCTTATCTTTAACTTTTATCTTAACCCAGACAAAATATTTGTTTCCTCTTTGACGTATCACTTCGGCTTTCGCCACAAGTCTATCTCCTACTTTAACGGGAAACTTGTACTTTATGTTTGCAACTCCAATTAAAGCAGCAGAGGCATCAATAACAGACATAGCTAAAGATTCAGCTTGAGAATAAATGTATTGCCCTTTCACAATTTTTGTCTTGACAAAAACCATATCCTCTGTAGGCTCAAAAATTGAAATACCCCTTTTTCCTAATTCTAAGTCTATTAATTCTCCAACTACTTCAGTGCCTGTAATAGTTCTCACTTTTTGATAATTTTCTTCTGCAACACTTTTTATACGCTCTCTAACTTCAGGGATTCCCAATTCCATCCTGTCAAGTCTTATAGTTTGTACACTTACTCCAAACATTTCTGCTAACTCGTCATCAGTGTAAAAGGGGTTAGTATTTATTTTTTCTTTTAAAAGTCTTTGCCTTTCTACTTTACTCATTCGCACAGCCATATTACCAGCTCCAGATATTAGTTGTTTTTATGACCTACCCAAAATTATAAATTATTTTTTTTGTAAAATCAACTAAAAAAAGTAGTAATAGGTCTTTTCCTATTACTACTTTTTTTAGTCTTATATTAGTCTTACTCTTCTACTTTTATTACCTCTCTATCTTTGTAATAGCCGCAGTTTGGACATACTCTATGAGGTAGTTTAGGCTCATGACATCTTGGACACAAAACGTAAGCCGGAGCAGCTATTTTATAACTATTATTCCTTCTAGTATCTCTTCTCGCCTTTGATGTCCTCCTCTTTGGAACTGGCATCTTAACACCTCCTACATCTATTGCAGTAGTTTAGAAAGGACGGTAAGCCGCGGATCAATATCTTCCCGCTTGCAGCTACACGTTTGGTGGTTTAAATTAGTACCGCAAACAAGACACAAGCCTTTGCAATCTTCTTTGCACAAAAATTTCATTGGCAATGACAATATCACAAAATGAACTACAAAAGTAGTTAAATCAAAATTTTCATAAAAGCTATCATCTACTTCTTCGTCTACTGACTCCTCTACATATTCCCGTAATTTAAGGTCTAAACTATAAATAAACTCATCCAAACATCTGTCGCAGACGGCATTTATACTACCTGTAATATCAAGTTCTGCCAAAAGCCCTTCTTTTTGCGCAGTAATAGTACCTTTTACATGTAGAGGAGTTACAATTTTGTATTCTTCCCCTTTAAATTCAATGCTCTCTATGTCCTCTACATAGTCTATATTTATGCTGCGGCCAAGCTGTCCTTTGATTTTTAATAGATCGATTTTCATTTTTCTTCACACACCTTAAAATAATTGACATCACCTATTATACTAACCCCACAACCCGTTGTCAAGATTATCTACTTTAAACCTTTTACCAATTTTTCAGTATCTTTAGCAATCATATATTCTTCATTTGTAGGAATAACCATAACTTTAACTTTTGAATCTTCTGTAGATATAATTTCCTCTTTTCCTCTTACCTTATTCTTCTCTTTGTCCAGTTTAAAACCTAAAAACTCTAGATCCTCTAAAATAAACTCTCTCATTTCTGGTCCATTTTCTCCAACTCCAGCAGTAAACACAATTACATCAACACCACCCATAGCAGCTGTATAAGAACCTATTGTCTTTTTCACCCTATAAGCGAAAACTTTTAATGCCAACATAGCTCTTTTATGCCCTTCTTTAAAAGCTGCATTTTCTATATCTCTAAAGTCATTACTTATTCCTGAAATTCCGTACACACCTGATTTCTTATTAAGTATATCTATAACCTGTTCTGCAGTCAAGCCTTCTTTTTCCATTAAGAAAGTTATAATTGAAGGATCAACATTTCCAGACCTTGTACCCATAGCCAGCCCTTCTAATGGAGTAAATCCCATACTTGTATCTATCGACTTACCGCCTTTAACCGCAGCGATACTAGACCCATTCCCTAAATGGCAAGTAATAATTTTTAACTCTTCAATAGGCCTATTTAATATTTCAGCAGCTCTTAAAGATACATATTTATGGGATGTCCCATGGAATCCATATCTTCTTATTCTGTATTTCTCGTAGTATTCATAAGGAATGGGATAAATATACGCATAATCTGGCATTGTTTGATGGAAAGCCGTATCAAAAACTGCTACCATTGGCACCCCTGGCATTATCTGCTGACAAGCTTTTATTCCCTCAATATTAGCAGGATTGTGCAAAGGTGCAAGGTCAATACATGCTTCTAATTTTTTGATTACTTCATCGTCAATCAATACAGAATCAGTAAAAAACTCTCCCCCATGCACAACTCTATGTCCTACTGCATCTATTTCTTTCATATCTTTTAAAATTCCGATTTCTTTATCAACCAAAGCATCTAAAACAATTTGTATAGCTTCTTTATGATTTTTCATATCTTTTTGTATCTTTATTTTATCTTTGCCCTCTACTTGATGAGTTAAAAGAGAATCATGGATACCTATTCTTTCCGCCAATCCTTTCGCTAGCACTTTTCCATTATCCATATCCAATAATTGATACTTTAATGACGAACTTCCACAGTTCATAACCAAAATCTTCATACTCGCTGCCTCCTCAAAGTTATTTTTGCACCCCTTGAGCTTGTACACAAGTTATTGCTATAACATTAACAATATCTTCTACACTACAACCTCTTGACAAGTCATTGATAGGTTTTGCAAGACCTTGAGAAATTGGTCCGATAGCATTAGCTTTAGCAAGTCTTTGAACTAGCTTATATCCAATGTTTCCCGCTTGCAAATCTGGGAAAATAAGCACATTTGCATTCCCCGCTACAGGACTTCCTGGAGCCTTTAACTCTCCTACTTCTTTGACAATCGCAGCATCTAATTGAAGCTCACCATCAATTAGCAAATCAGGCGCCAATTCTTTTGCGATTTTAGTCGCATTTTTCACCTTATCTACTAATTCATGGTTTGCACTTCCTTTAGTAGAAAATGACAGCATAGCAATTCTAGGCTCAATTCCAGCAAGGACTTTTGCAGTATGGGCAGAAGCAATGGCAATTGCTGCTAATTCCTCTTCATTAGGATTAGGATTTATTGCACAATCAGCAAAAATAAATACTCCATCGCTTCCATAAGTACAATTAGGTACTTCCATTATAAAGGCGCTGGATACTACTTTGACACCTGCAGCAGTTTTTACAATTTGAAAAGCCGGTCTGAAAACATCAGCAGTAGCGTGAATCGCCCCAGATACCATACCATCAACATCGTCTAATTTGACCATCATGCACCCATAGTACATAGGGTCTTTCATAATTTGATATGCCTGTTCTTCTGTAACTCCTTTGTTTTTTCTCAAATTATAATATTCTTCAGCATATTTTTGTAAAAGAGGCGACTTTTCAGGGTCTATAATTTCTGCTTTCGAGATATCCAATCCCTTTGCTTTTTCTTTTATTTCTTCTTCCTTCCCTAATAAAACTACATCAGCAATACCTTCTTTAATAACCTTTTCAGCAGCTTTTAAAGTTCGAGCTTCACTTCCCTCAGGAAGCACAATCCTTTTTTTATTAGCTTTAGCCTTTTGTATGATACTATCCATTACTGCCATTTAAAATCTCCCTTCCTTTTTTAATTTTATCACTATAATATCATATACACGATGTCCCTTTTACATTTTATCATATTTTATGTAAAATAATAAGTATATCATGTTTTTTGCTTTGTACCTTTTTTTATAATTTTTTTAC
>NZ_AVAF01000150.1 GCF_000445185.1 Thermoanaerobacter sp. A7A | reverse complement strand
TTTTTCTCTTTAAAAAATCCTACGATAATTTTACACTATGTGCATCAAAAAAGAGCATGCTAAAACATGCTCCAGTTTGTTGACAAAGTTAAAAAATATTCAAAGGAGATATTTTGCATCGTTGCTCCGATGTTCCAAAGCGACAAAACTAAACTCGACCTTCAGGTTCCGGCAGGGTACCGGGCACAATCGGCATCCATGCCTTAAGGTGCCCGCCTTCGCCATCCATGGCTTCGGCCCTGCCTCCACCCTCGGTCTTGCTAAGTTTTGTTGCCGCTTTGTCACAAGTCGCACCGATTGTAAAATATCTCCTTTACGAAAGTTTGTCTACAGTCTGGAGCATGCCACAACATGCTCTTTTCTTTAAAAAATTATATTTAAAATGCTACAAATTTTTCTCCAGGAACTCCACATACAGGACATTTTTCTGGCAATACATCAACAGATGTATATCCGCAAACAGGACATATGTAAACTTTTGATATCTTTATATCTTCTCCTTTTAATGCTGCTTCTTTTGCTTCAGTGTACAATTTTGCATGTATTTTTTCAGCCTCAATAGCATAATGTATGCTTTTTTTAGCTCCAGATTCCTCTTGAAGTTCTGCAACAGCATTATAAGCAGGATACATCTCTTCTACCTCAAAGGTTTCCCCTTCTATAGCTTTTTCAAGATTTTCTACTGTATTTCCTACTTCTCCAAGAGTTTTGTAGTGATTTGTAGCGTGTACCAATTCAGCATAGGAAATAGCCCTGAAAAGTCTTGCAATATTAGGTTTGCCTTCTTTTTCAGCTACATCAGCAAAAATTTGATATCTCATGTGAGCTTGGCTCTCTCCTGCATAGGCTTCACTAAGGTTATGTCTTGTCATTTCTCGCATAAAAGATTCCTCCTTAATTAAATTTTTATTAATAAATAATAATTTTCTCTTTTAAATAATATTATACTACACTTTTTTACCATGTCAAGACATTTGAAAGAGAAAAATAAAAAAAGACCTTACAGTCTTTTTTTAATGGTGGAGGGAGATGGATTCGAACCATCGAAGGCGATAGCCAACAGATTTACAGTCTGCCCCCTTTGGCCACTTGGGTATCCCTCCACAATATTTAATTTTTTGAAAATGGTGGTCGCAATAGGACTT
>NZ_AVAF01000149.1 GCF_000445185.1 Thermoanaerobacter sp. A7A | reverse complement strand
CTTGTAAGGCAGGTGCTCTCCCAGCTGAGCTATACGACCACAATGGTCGGGATGGAGGGACTTGAACCCCCGACCCCATGCTCCCAAAGCACGTGCGCTACCAACTGCGCTACATCCCGACATCAGTGACGAAATAAATTATAATAGAAAAAATGAAATTTCACAATAGGCATAGAAGCTTAAAAATGGCCGTTTTATTGATTTATCGCTTGTAATCTTTAAATTTTTTAAGAATACGTCATATTTTAAACTAATTAATTTAAAATATAAGTAAATAATTTCTTTAATTTCCCCTTCAAGCTGATAAGCTTACTGTTTCAACTTTATTTACGCGGCAAATAATAAATGTTAACTAAATATTTATGTTTTTGTAATACACCTGTAATAATACGATGGTACAATTAACCTGAAAAGAAAACATACGTAAAACACAAAAAACAACAGGAGGGATACGATTGAGAATTAAAAAAATCTTATCTTTATGCATCAGCTCTCTTCTACTATTTTTAGCTTTTCCAATGCAAAATGTAAAGGCCTATACATATACAACCCTTGAGGCAAAAGAATTTGCACAAAATTTAAGTAAAGGAGTAGTACATAAAAATATAACCTATTTTACGACTGAAGGATGGATAAACATTAACGTGTTAAAAGTGGACTTAACTGATAAATATACTGATGTATCAGTAATTTTCAATCCTACTGGCATAAAAGATAGAATGCCAGTGCGTGAAATGGCAAATTCTTATGGTGCTGTGGCTGCTGTGAACGGCGATTTCTTTGATACAAAAACAGGATTCATAATAGGAGCAACAGTAAAAGATGGAAGGTTAATAACAGACCCTTCAAATGAGGGTAAACTGGCTACTTTCTCCATTGACGCAAATGGAGTTCCCTCTATAGAATATTGGTCAAAAAGTATGTTCGTTACTCTTCCAAACGGCACAAAACTTCCTCTTTCCGCAATAAATAAAATAAGCAATACTTTTGAGTATTTAGTAATGTACACAAGTGATTGGTTTACAACATCTCCGGGAGCAAACAAAAATATACCTCAGTTAGTAGAAGTCATTGTAGATGAAAATGACAGAGTATTAGAAGTGCGTCAAGGACAGCCTTCTGTCGAAATACCACAATGTGGATATGTGTTGGCTGGTGCAGGTTATGTAGGTGAAAATTTACTCACTTTAAAGCCAGGAGATATAATACAAAAAGACATAAATACAAATCCTCCCTTTCAAAATCTCAAAATGGCTGTAAGTGGTGGCACAATCCTTGTAAAAGATGGAAAAATTGCGCCTTTCACTCATGAAATAAAAGGCTACACAGCACGAACAGCAATAGGCTATACTCAGGGCAAAAAATATTTGATCATCGCCACTGTTGACGGTACTTCAAGCCGTGGAATGACACAAACAGAAATGGCAAATTTAATGATATCCTTAGGTGCATATGATGCTTTAAACTTAGACGGTGGCGGGTCAACACAAATGGCAATAAGACCAATAGGGGATACTGACGCTAAACTTGCAAATTATGCTCCTGAAGGCTATGAAAGAAAAGTAGCAAATGGAATAGGAATATTTAACACAGCTCCTAAGGGAAATCTATACGCTTTAAAATTAGAAGTATCAGATACTAACGTGTTTAAAGGACTTCACAGGACAATTACAGTTAAAGGATACGATGAAAATTACAATCCTGTCATAATTAATCCTGAAGAAGTTTTGTTTTCAGTAAGTGGAATTACTGGAGTATTTAGTGGTACTGCTTTTATGCCAACAAGCGTAGGAGAAGGTGTTATAACTGCAAGAGTAGGAAATGCTATTGGGACTATCAAGATAACTTCACTTGACAAACCTGTAGACATACGATTTAATCCAGCTAATATAGTCGTTGATAAAAACAAAGCAGTACCCATAACAGTCACTGCAAAGAACATAAAAGGCTACAGAGCTTTAATAGAACCACAAGATATCACTTGGGATGTTTATAACAACATTGGCAATATAGATAGTAAGGGAGTATTTATATCCTCTAATTTCGATGCGAGTGGTGCACTTGTCTCAAATATACTGGGAGAAAAAGCCATTTTACCCGTTAAAATAGGGCAAGGTTCAGAATTTGACACGTCAGTACTTCCTAAAGTTACAGAGTTTACACAAATAGACCCAGCTAACAAAGAAGTGCCTGTGAAAAATACTTCTAATTCTTTTAAATTTATGGTATTTGGTGATACAAAATACAATACCCTTTTGAAGTTGCAAATATCTTTAAAAGCGGCTGATATTGCAAACAAAGAATACCCACTGGCTATATTTTTAGGAGATAT
This sequence comes from Thermoanaerobacter sp. A7A, assembly GCF_000445185.1. GTDB lineage: Bacteria > Bacillota > Thermoanaerobacteria > Thermoanaerobacterales > Thermoanaerobacteraceae > Thermoanaerobacter. Next base: position 3,951 of record NZ_AVAF01000149.1, on the reverse strand, counting down.
AGATGAAAAAGTTTTAAATAATTTGAAGGTTAAATACATTACCACCAATGAGAAGTATGAGGTATATAATTATAACAATTCAACATTTATTGTACTTAACAATCGCAGTGGAAGTCTTTTAAGTCCTGATAAAAACCAATGGACTTGGTTTAAAGAACAGCTCAGAAACGTAAAAGGAGATAACCTTTTTGTCATACTTCCTAAACCAGTATGGGGAAGTGATGGTTTTAAAGACGTAAAAGAAGCTACTTTATTTGAAGAAACTCTAAAAGAATTTAACAAAAATACAGGTAAAAATGTGTGGATTATATATAACAGCAAAAGCAAGTTTTACACTACTTTAAATGATGAAATAAGATACATCACAACTTATGGTACAGACGTAGAAGGCAATACAAATGACATATACAATGACTTTGGCTTCATTTCTGTAATGGTAAACGGCAAAGAAGTAAACTATCAGTTTAAAAATCTTATAAATAAATAAATTTAACGAAATTTAAAACCCCTTCTAATTTTAAGGAGGGGTCAGACTGTAGACAAACTTTCTAAAATAGGATATTTTGCATAAGGAACGACTTGTGACAAAGCGGCAACAAAACTTAGGGAGACTGAGGGTGGAGGCAGGGCCGAAGCCATGGATGGCGGAGGCGGGCACCTTAAGGCATGGATGCCGATTGTGCCCGGTACCCTGCCGGAGCCGAAGGTCGAGCTTTAGTTTTGTCGCTTTGGAACATCGGAGTGACGATGCAAAATATCCTATTTTAACAATTTTTGATTTTGTCAACAAACTGACCCCTTCTAATTTTAAGGAGGGGTTTATTTTTTTGCAAAATATTCATTTGCTATTTCTACAAGGTACCTAACATCTTCAGAAGAAAGCTTATTTTTTAATATTTCCATTATTTTGTCATTATCCTTTTGTGTCAAGCCCTTCTGAGCTATTTTCATAATTTCGTTCATATCCTCTGCTCCTAATTTAAGGATAATATTCATTACTTTGATTTTTTGTGAAGGTTCCATCTCATTTTGCACTTGTAAAATCTTTTCTGGAGTAATTATTATGTTGTCATCGCCACTATTTTCCTTTTGCGTTTTTTTGTTATTTTCCAAATCGTAAACTTCTCTGTTTTTTTGTTTAAGCAGGTCCTCTAATATTTTCTCTTTAAAAATCCTTACTTTCCTGGCGTTTTCACTTCTTTGATTTCTTTTTGCCATTTCTTTTTCTTCTCTATCTACTTTATCTACTCTTGAACTGGCAGTTTGCTCTTCTTCACAAACCCTCTCATTTTCTTTCGTAAGCTGGATTTCATTTTTATCCCGCAAATTTTGTTGAGAGAAATAAATAGGTTCTTCAAACTTTGTCTTCAACATAAACATAGTAGTAAAAAGAGCAATCACAACAATCAAAACTAAATATAATCCTAGCCTCTTCAAGATCAGTCATTCCTTTCAATTAATATTGCATATTCTTATTATTGCTTGCCATAAAAATTTTAATTCAACTTATTTGTAAAGGAGGCTATTTGTAGATGGATGAATTAAGGCTTAAATATGACGACTCAAATGCAATTTATTTTATATCAAATTTTTTAAGTACATATTTAAGTCCTAATTCAATTTTTTTATGTATTGGCACAGACAAATTTATAAGTGATTCCTTAGGGCCTATCGTGGGAAATCTATTATCAAAATCCCTTCCACCAACCTACTTTGTTTATGGCAACTTGAAATCTCCAATCCACGCTATGAACCTAGAAGAGAATATGAAATACATAAAAAAGAAGCATCCTAAAAGTAAAATTATAGCCATAGATGCTTCTTTAGGAGAAAAAGAAAGTATAGGAAAAATCTCAATAAAAAAAGCCCCACTGTACCCTGGAAAAGGTGTGGGGAAAATGCTGCCTCCTGTTGGAGATATTTCAATAGTAGGTATTGTCGATGTATATGGCTCAATTCCTCTAAACTCAGTAAGATTAGGATTTGTATTTGACATAGCCGAAGTAATTGCCAAAAGCATCCAATTGTCCTTGAAATACTGAATTCACTTAAGTTTTAATGGAATAGAAACGAGGTTTTGTACAGAACCATCTTTAGGGCTTAAAGAGAAGACCTGAAGAATACCGTTTTGAGGCTCTTTTAAAGGTTTATAAGAGATTATAGCTTCAAAATCTCCCCAAGAAGGAGCAGCAGCAGTAGCTTGTACAAAAGTCTCACTTATGACATTCCCACCGCTGCCAACAAGCCTTATATTTACATTTCCCTCAAATACTCTCGCTTTGCCTATTACTTTAAAAGGACTTGTCACAACATTGTTTCTGACTGGGGACACTACTTTTATATTTGGTTCATAAGATATGCTACTTCTATCAGAAACTATTATAGCCCTTGCTTCTTTATCTTTATTCAATATTATGCCCAACTCATCTCCTATTTTTATTTCCGCAAAGTTTATGTCCCTTTCTGCATACTTAAATCCTCCTTGGCTGTCATAACCTACTTTCGCTTGAAAATGTATAATAGCATCAGGCAATACCTTTATATCCGGCCCTACTTGATTTCTTACATCCTGAGAGTCCTGGTATTCTCTTTCAATTGTTATAATCCTGTTTTCATAATCGATAGCCTTCACTATACCGTATATGAAAGATTCTCCTTTAAGAGGATTTGCTTCAGGTATTTGAGTAAACTTGGCTTTGACATTGTCTATAACCCAAATATAGTTACTCCCTTTGCCAAGAGGCTGAACCAATGTTATGCTGTACATTTTGTTATCGTGTATTGCCTCTACATAAGCTACACCATTATCTTCGCTTTTTAAAGTCAAATCATCTTCACTTCCAATCCCTATTATCCCGCCTTCTTTTCTAAGGAGTTGGATAGGGTCAAAACGCCATGTTTCTTTTCCTAAATCTGCTCTCTCTTGTAATTTCTTTATCCTATCTGGGTTATTGTATACATCTCCTATTAATATCATTCTTTTTAAAGGATCTAAACCTATTTTATATTTCCCTACCGCATCAATTTTATTTCCTTCTACTAGTATTTGAACACTGTCAACTCCGGGTATATCGGTCAAAGCATTTATGAGTGCCGCAACTCTTAATTTGTCTATTTCTTCATCTTCACTGTCTTGTAAAAATTCTTTGGATAAATTTACAAAAGCAGTTCCGTCTTGTAATTCTATAGAGATTAGCTTTGTGCCACTAGGGAATACCGGTTTTGCGTATTCATCTGTCGGCCCTTTAATCATTTCAATTACAACTTGTTTTAAAACATCAGCATCCTTAGAAATAAGTCTTTTTTCTAAAATAAGTCCATTCATTTTATCATTTAAAAAATAAAGGGAAATCTCTTTTGACACGTCTTGTACCATAGGCTTTGGATTTATAGGAGCATTTTCATCATTGCTATTAACTCTCGCAAAACACCCCGACAGTGTCAAAATAAATAAACCTATCAATACTAAGGCAATTCTTTTCACTTTTATCCCCTGGTTACCCAAACTGTACAAAAATGTACAGTTTAGATAGCTGGGGTATTTGTAGTCCGCCCTTCAGACTTTCCCAGCCCCAGCAGGCGGTATTTGGGAAAGCCATAGCCCCTGCCCCAAGAAGCAGGAACTTGCGCCCTTACGGGTCTCCCCATTTGCCCTGAATTAATAATTCCCTCAGGGCAGAGAAGTCTCTTGGTACCTTCTCAGGAGAGAGTGGAGTCACCACCGCTACCTTAAGAACTCGCCAGAAATCATAGGCACTAAAACTTGTTCCATCCAGAGGTTTTAGCACCCTCCCTTGCTCACTCTCAAGGCTTTGTAAAATCTCTAACGCTTTCTTTATCTCTCTCAGGTGTTTCTTCTTTAAGTACTTGTTCCTGACTGTTTTCTTTACATGCTCTTTTAATTCTTCTAACTCATCTACAGTCAGTGCGTTGAGAAACTTCATATAATTA